>NZ_JBMDJC010000010.1:0-238920 GCF_057808995.1 Acidovorax sp. FG60 | reverse complement strand
CGCTGCGTAGTGCGTGGCAAATTTCAATTGCAGGGAGAAATAGTCTTCAAGCATGTATATGACGTTAGCACCGTCTTGCCAACTTCCACTTCTGGCCGGAAGCGGTCGTCCTCGTTATCTCAGACGTTGCCGTCGCGACTGCTCGCGAGTGACCTGCTGGGGCCTCCTGTCTCAAACTTTCGCCGTGAATGAGTGGGCCGCGTCACAGGGCCAGTTGTCTCAGGATTCATTGGCCATGAACAGCCAAGAATCTGTCAAAAACAATAGCTGCTAGCGCTTGCTCAATAAGCGCTAGGGGCCAAAAAGATCGAATATGTAGCCGCAGTATTTGCCTCGACTCACTGGGTACCACCTGACACCTAGTTGCTGGGTATTGCGCCGGTTGGGCGCCGTTACCTGACCTACCCAGCTACCTGGCATCCAGCGGCGCTGGCAGCACCTGCCCCCGCTCCCCACAAAACCGCAACGCCTCATCCCCCAACCATTCCCGCACCAGCTGCATCGCCGGGCTCGGGTGTGTTGTGGTCACAAACGAATACGCCGCCCGCGACAACACGCTGCGCCCCAGCAGCGGCACCAGTCGCCCCGCCTTCACATCCTGCAGCACTAGCGCAGCGCGGCCCATGGCGATGCCTTGGCCTGCCAGGGCGGCGCCCAGGGCCAATTGCGACAGGTTGAATTGCTGGCCGCCTGCCCAGGGCGGCGGCGTGGCGTCCACCTGCGCAAACCAGTGTTGCCACTCTTCATAGGTGTCCGCGCCGTCCCAGGCGCTGCCGTCGTGCAGCAGCCAGTCGCCGTGCAGGTCTTGCGGCTGGGTGATGGGCGGGTGGCGGGCCAGGAACTCGGGGCTGGCCACGGGGATGAGCCACTCGTCCAGAAACACGGTGGCGTTCAGGTCGCGGTAGCCGCCTAAATCGAACCGCACGGCGGCCTCGATGCCGTCGCGCACCATGCGGGTGCGGTCCAGCGTGTGGAATTCGCCAAACACGCGCAGGCCGGTGTGCGGGTGCTGGCGAAAGAAGTCGCCCAAGCGGGGCGTGAGCCAGCTCATGGCAAACGAGGGTGAGCAACTCAGGGTGGCGGTGGCGGACTCGGGCGGCTGGCGCATTTGGGCCAGCGTGCTTTCGATGGCGTCAAAGCTCTCGCGCAGCACCACGGCCAGCCATTTGCCCTCGGGCGTGGGCACCAGCGCGCGCGGGGTCCGCAAGAAAAGCGGGCGGCGCAGCCAGTCTTCGAGTTGCTTGACCTGCTGGCTGACGGCGCCCTGGGTAATGCACAGCTCGGCCGCCGCCTTGGTAAAGCTGCCATGGCGGGCTGCTGCATCAAAACTGCGCAGCCAGGCCAGCAGGGAGGGGGAGAGGCGAATGTCCATTATTAATACTAATGCTGCGCTCACTATAAATGGCTTGTGACAGCGGCGTGACCGGCGAAGAATGCAGGCAAGACTTCAACGACTGAATGAATCTGTATGACGCCTGCTGAACGAACGCCTGCTGTGGACGCGCTGCTGGCCACCCGCCTGCGCAATGCCCAGCCCGCGCTGTGGTCCAACCCGGCCCGGCAGGCGCAACCACCGGCTGCTTTGCAGGCGCTGGGGCGCAGCATTAGTCTGGATGATACGCAGGCCGCCGCCGACCGGTTGGCCCGTTTTGCGGGCCTGCTGGCGCAGGTGTTCCCGGAGCTGGCTGCCACCGGGGGCGTAGTGGAGTCGCCTCTGCTGCCCGCCGCCGCGTTGCAACCTGCGCTCGGTTTGGCCGAGGGGCAGGGGCGCCTGTTCATCAAGGCCGATCACAGCCTGCCGGTGGCGGGCTCCATCAAGGCCCGGGGCGGCATGCACGAGGTGCTGGAGTTGGCCGAGCGGCTGGCGCTGCAACATGGGTTGGTACAGCCTGGTGAAGACTACCGCGCGCTGGCCACCCAGGCAGCGCGCGAGGTGCTGGGCCGCTACCAGGTGGCGGTGGGCTCCACCGGCAACCTGGGGATGAGCATTGGCGTGGTGGCGTCGGCCCTGGGCTTCCAGGCCACGGTACACATGTCGGCCGACGCTAAGGAATGGAAGAAGGACCGTCTGCGCCAGCGCGGTGTGCAGGTGGTAGAGCACACCGGCGACTATGAACGCGCCGTGGCCGCAGGCCGCGCCGAGGCGGCCAGCAACCCGCTGTGCCACTTTGTGGACGACGAGCAATCGTTCTCGCTGTTGCTGGGCTACAGCGCGGCGGCGCTGCGCCTACAAAAGCAGTTGGCAGAACAGGGCGTGGCGGTGGATGCCGAGCACCCGCTCATCGTGTACCTGCCTTGCGGGGTGGGGGGCGCGCCAGCGGGCATCACGTTTGGCCTGCGGCAGTTGCTGGGGCCGCATGTGTTTTGCTTTTTTGCCGAGCCGGTGCAGTCGCCATGCTTCATGGTGCAGATGGTGGCCGACACCACACCAGGGATGGGCGACCACCCCTCGGTGTACGACTGGGGCCTGACCAACCGCACCGAGGCAGATGGCCTGGCCGTGCCGCGTGCGTCGCTGCTGGCCGCCGAGCTGATGCAGCCGCTGCTGTCGGGCGTGTTTACCGTGGCCGATGACACCTTGTTTGCGCAGCTGGTGCTGGTGCTCGATGCTCTGGGCGAGCGCATCGAGCCCTCGGCTGCGGCAGGCTTCAGCGGCCCGGCCATGCTGACGGGCACTACCGCCGGGCAGGCCTGGCTGCGCAGCACGGGCATCGACGCGGTGCTGCACAACGCCACACACCTGGTGTGGACCACGGGCGGCCTGCTGGTGCCCGATGCGCAGTACCAGGGCTTTGTGCAGCGTGGGCGGGCCGTGCTCGCGGCGCAAGGCTGATTGTTGTCATTCCCTGATTCGTCTATCCCCCCAACCTTTGTCACCTTTGGAGAGCACCCCATGAACCGCAAACAACTGCTTTTGTCGTCCGCCATCCTCTGTGCTTTGGGGGGCGCTGCATGGGGCCCTGCCGTGGCGCAAGAGGCTACGTTCCCTACCAAGCCCATCACGCTGGTGATTCCGTTCCCGCCCGGTGGCGCCACCGACGTGCTGGGCCGCCTCATTGGCAAGAAGCTGGGCGACAAGCTGGGCCAGAGCGTGGTGATTGACAACCGCGCAGGGGCGGGCACCACCATCGGCGCGGCCTATGTGGCCAAGGCCGCGCCGGACGGCTACACGCTGCTGATGAGTTCGGGCACCACCTTCACCGTGAACCCCGCCGTGCGCGCCAAGCTGCCGTACGACCCGGTCAAGAGTTTTGAGCCCATTGGCATCGCAGGGCGCACCAGCCTGATCCTGCTGGCCAACAAGGACGTGCCGGTCAGCGACGTGAAGCAGTTTGTGGCCATGGTGAAGGCCGCGCCCGACAAGTATTCGTACGGCTCGTATGGTGCCGGCACCACGTCGCAGTTTGCGGGCGAGATGTTCTTCCACGCGGCGGGCCTCAAGATCCAGCATGTGCCCTACAAGGGCAGCTCCCCCGCCATGGTGGACCTGATGGGCGGACAGATTCCGTTCACCGTCGATACCGTGTCGGCCGCGCTGCCCCAGCTGAAAGACGGCAAGATCAAGGCCATTGCCGTGACGGCGGGCAAGCGCTCGGCCCTGCTGCCCAAGGTGCCCACGCTCGCAGAAAGTGGCTACCCCGGCGTGGAGATGGACACTTGGCTGGCCATGGTGGCCCCACGCGGCTTGCCGCCCGCCGTCAAGGCACGGCTGGAGCTGACGCTGGCGCAGGTGGTGGCAGACCCCGAAACTCGCGACAAACTGATCGCCGTGGGGTTTGAACCGACCTATGCTTCTGCCAAGGCGGTGAGCGAGCTGATCGACAGGGAACTGCCGTTGATGCGCGCCGTGGCGCAGCGGGCGGCCATCACGGCAGACTGATCTGCTCCCCACCAGGCAAGCAAGAAACAGGAGACACATTCGACATGACGACTTCACACAGCACCCTGGTCGAGCTGACCGCCAACGAACTGCGCCATCACATCGGCACGCGGGAAGTCTCGCCCGTCGAGCTGCTCGACGCTTGCATTGAGCGCATCGAGGCCGTCAACCCGCATGTCAACGCCATCACCGCCACCTGCTACGACCGCGCCCGCACCGAGGCCAAGGCCGCCGAGCAGGCGGTGCTGCGTGGCGAACCGCTGGGCCTGCTGCACGGCCTGCCGCTGGGTGTGAAGGACCTCGAAGCCACGGCTGGGCTGCTGACTAGCTACGGCTCGGAGATCTACCGCAGCAATATCCCGGCGGAGGACAACGTGCTGGTGGCGCGTCTGCGCGCGGCGGGTGCCATCGTGGCGGGCAAGACCAACATCCCCGAAATGGGGGCGGGCGCCAATTCGCGCAACACCGTGTGGGGCGCCACGGGCAATCCGTTCAACCCCAACCTGAACGCCGGGGGCTCATCGGGCGGCTCGGCCGCTGCGCTGGCGTGTGACATGCTGCCGGTGTGTACGGGGTCGGATACGGGCGGGTCGCTGCGCATTCCTGCATCCATCTGCGGGGTGGTTGGCTTCCGGCCCTCGCCCGGCGTGGTGCCCAGCTCGCGCAAGCTGCTGGGCTGGACGCCGATTTCGGTGGTCGGCCCCATGGGCCGCACGGTGGAAGAGGCCTGCCTGCAGCTGGCGGCCTCGGCCGGCATGTCGGCGGGCGACCCGCTGAGCTACCCGCTGGACCCGATGAGCTTCCTTCTGCCCGAAGCCGTGGACCTGAGCCGCCTGCTCGTGGCTTACACCGAGGACTTCGGCGCCTGTGCGGTGGACAACGGCATCCGCGCCGTATTCCGCCAGAAGGTGCAGGCCATGAAGCACCTGTTTGCCAGCTGCGATGCCATCGACATCGACCTGGGTGACGTGCACCGCTGCTTTGACGTGCTGCGCGCCGAAGCCTTTGTGGCCAGCACGCGCGAGGCCTACGAGCGCGACCCCGCCAGCCTGGGCCCCAACACCCGCGCCAACTACGAAATGGGGGCCGCCATGACGCTGCTGGACAGTGCCTGGGCACAGGCCGAGCAGACGCGCATCCTGGCGCGGTTCCAGAAGTTGTATGAGCAGTACGACGTGATCCTGGCGCCCACCACGCCCGTGTCGCCTTTTGCGTGGACCCAGCTGTTTGCCAGCCACATCAACGGCGAGCCGCAAGCCAACTACTACCGATGGCTGGCGCTGACCTATGTGACCACGTTGACCACGCACCCAGCGCTCAGTTTGCCGTGCGGGCTGGATGACGTGGGGATGCCGTTTGGTTTGCAGATCGTGGGGCGCTTTCGCGCCGACCGCCACACGCTGGGCGTGGGCCACGCGCTGGAGCAAGCCTTCAAGGGCATCACCGGGCTGGCTCGGCCACGGCCTGACATCGCCAAGCTGATGCAAACAAATGCCGATCCCGCGCTGACCTCCATCGTGACCGGCGCGCCCGATCAGCGTGATGCGCGCAGCCTGCCGCGTGATGACCGTGCCACCTCGGCGGCGCAAGTGTCTGCGGTGTAATTCGAGCCAGGAGACAAAACCATGCAATCAGCGGACACCATCGTTATTGGCGCGGGCATTGCAGGTGCCTCGGTGGCTTGGCAGTTGGTACAGGACAAAGCCGGTGGGGAGGGCGCCAGCGTGCTGCTGCTGGAGCGCGAATCGCAGCCCGGTTACCACACCACCGGCCGTTCGGCCGCGCTGTACATGGCTACCTACGGCACACCGAACATCCAGGCGCTGACGCGGGCGAGCCGCGCTTTTTACGACGCGCCGCCGCCGGAGTTCGGGTCAGACCCCATCCTCTCGCCCCGTGGCGTGGTCTACGTGGCCGGGCCGGACCAGCTCGACATGCTGAAACAGGCCTATGCAGAAGCCCACGCCATCTCCCCCAATGTGGAATGGGTGGAGCAGGCCGCACTGCTGGCCCAGCTGCCGTGCCTGAAGCCCGAAGCCGTGGCCGCAGGCATGAGCGAGCCCGAGGCGGCCGACATCGATGTGCACGCGCTGCACCAGGGCTACCTGCGTGGCCTGCGCCAGTGCGGCGGCCAGGTGCTGACGAATGCCGAGGTCAGGGCCCTGCAGCGCGTTGGCGATAGCTGGCAGGTGACCCTGGCCGATGGCCGGGTGCTGCAGGCCAAAACCATTGTGAACGCCGCAGGCGCCTGGGCTGACGTGGTAGCGGGCCTGGCAGGCGTGCCGCCCATCGGCCTGGAGCCGCGCCGCCGCACCGCCTTCACCTTTGCCGTGCCCGAGGGCATGGACGCCACGCACTGGCCTGCGGTGATCGGCATCGACGAGAGTTTTTACTTCAAGCCCGATGCGGGCCAGCTGCTGGGCTCGCCCGCCAACGCGGACCCGACACACCCGCACGACGTGGTGCCCGAAGAACTGGACGTGGCCACGGGGATTTATCACATCGAGGAAAAAACCACCTTCCAGATCCGCCGCCCCTCCCACACCTGGGCGGGCCTGCGCTCGTTCGTGCCCGATGGCGACATGGTGATTGGCTGGGACAACAATGTGCCCGGCTTCTTCTGGCTGGCCGGGCAGGGTGGGTACGGGATTCAAAGCGCTGCAGGTGCCTCGCTGTTGGCCCGGCAGTTGTTGCGCGGCGAATCGCTGGCCGAGGAGCTGGTGCGCGAGAAGGTGGATGTGGCAGGGCTGTCGCCTGCGCGGCTGAGGTAGTTCCGCGCCCCTTGATTTGGGTGGCCGAGCGGCTCAGGCGAACGTGTTGACCTGGGTGCCCAGCGTGCCAGAAGTTGCCAGCGCAGGCTGGGGCATGGACTGCTGCATGGCGTCCAGCATCGTGGCGGCCGACACGGCCTGCATGTCCAGCGCCTTCTTCAAGACCACCATGTTCAGCGCATCCGAAGTCTTGGCACTGGCCAGCGCGGTGGCGGTGTTGACGATGCTGTTGGTGAGGGCGACGTCCATGGTGGTTCCTTGGGGTACTGGGTGGATATCGGCAATTTGGGAAGTGGGCTTGAGGGGTGTTACATCTCTGCCCTGTTAAGGATGACCTGCATAACCTTCGCGAGGCGGTGGTAGTGCGGATCGGGATGGGGCACAAGGCGTCTTTTTGCAGCCAATAGCCGCGCTATTGGCAAGAAAAGCAACGCAGTGGCCCGCTCGAGACCGCGCTATCACAGACCGCAGGGAGTTGTGCAGGTCATCCTTAAGAGCCTGTTTACGATCTCCCAGGGGTCGCGTTGGAGCGCAATCGGGATGAGTGGATGCTTTCGGGTGCGCCGCGTGGGCTCATGCCCATGCAAGCAGCCGAGGCGTTCAATCGCCCGATTTCGCTCCAACCCTTCGGGCAGCGGTCTTTGCGGGCGGTCTGCGGCGTTGCGGCGCTTGCCAATAGCCGAGCTATTGGCTGCGCACCGCGCTTTGCATACCATCCCGCAAAGACCGCTGCGCGACTCCTGGGAGATCGTAAACAGGCTCTAAGGCTCTTACTCCAACGCCGCCACCCCAATGGCCGTGCACGTCGCCAAATCAGACTCGCGCCCCTGGGGCAATTGCCGTGCTGTATCCCGCAGCGCAGTGCGCAAGCCTTCTTCCAGCGTAGGGTGGTAGAACGGCATACCCAGCAGATCGTGCACGGTGAGTTTTTGCTGAATGGCCAGCGCGAGCAGGTGGGCCATGTGTTCGCCTTGTGGGGCGCACATTTCAGCGCCCTGCAGGCGGCCGGTGGCCTGGTCGGCGTGGATGCAGATGCGCCCGTGGTTTTGCTGCGCGGTGCGGGCGCGGCCCTGGTTGTCAAAGCTGGCTGTGCCGGTGACGGTGTGGGCGGGGTCCATGTCGGCAAAGCGCTGGCCCACGGTGGCGATGTTGGGGTCGCAGAACACGATGCCCAGCGGGGTGCGGCGCTGAAAGCGGGTGGGGGTGTCAGCCAGCGCGTTCATGCCCGCAATGTGGCCTTCGTCGGCGGCCTCGTGCAACAGGGGGGCATGGGTGTTGGCGTCTCCGGCCAGAAACACGGGCAAATCGCCTATTTGCTGGGTTTGTGGATTGACGGTGGGCATGCCGCGCTGGTCCAGGGGCACCCCCAGCGTCTCCAGGCCCAGGTACTGGATGTTGGGCACCCGGCCCATGGCCGCGATGACCTGGTCCACCACCACGCGGTTGTTGCCACTGGTGACTTCAATGCCGCCGGGTACTTCACGCAACTGCGCTTCGGCCCCCATGTGCAGCACCATTTCCTGCTTGAGCAGCGCTGTCAGTTCGGCGTTGAGCACTGGGTCGCTCAGGCCCGCCAGCGTATCGCCCGTGGTGAATGCGGCCACCTGCAAGCCCAGCCGCGCAAGGGCTTGCGAAATCTCCACCCCAATGGGGCCCATGCCAATCACGGCAATGCGGGGGCCGAGGGTGCTTTGCTCGAACAGGGTGTCGGTGGTGAGCATGCGGTCGCCAAACGCGAGCCATTCTTCCGGCACGCTGGGGCGTGACCCGGTGGCGATGATGATGCTGCGGGTGGCGTAGGCGGTGCCGTCAATGTCCACCGAGTGGGGGCCCAGCAGGGTGGCGCGCCCCGACATCTGTGCGCTGCCCAGTTCGCTGGTGGCTTTGAGGGCACCGGCCACAAAGTCGTCGCGCAGATCGCGCACGCGCTGCAGCACGGCGGGCAGGTCGGCGGTCAGTGCGCTGGCGCCCCGCAGGCCGAATTCTTCAAACGTATGGCGGCCGTGGAAGGCGTTGGCCGCCTCGATCAGTGCCTTGGAGGGCATGCAACCCACGCGGGCGCAGGTGGTGCCCCAGGGGCCTTCGTTGACGATGAGGTAGCGTTCCGTGCGCTTGCGCACTTCGCGCAGGGCGGCCAGACCGGCGGTGCCTGCGCCGATGATGATGGTGTCGAGCGGTTGGCTCATAGCGTCTCCTTAGCAGCCCGGTAAAGCTCTGAGTGTGGCGGCCTGCCGCTACAGCGCTTGTAGGCGTAAAGGCATTTGTTCCGAGTCGGCGCCAGGTCCGGCTGGGCTGCCCCTAGGAGGGTGGGCGGCAGAAGGCATCGAAGCGAAACGCGCGAGACCGGTTTATCGCGGGTTGCAGCCGATGCTCCCTCTGCAGCCCACACTCCCAGCTCAGGCGTCGGGCTCGGTCCAGCCCACGCGGCCTTGGCCGCTGTTGTTGATGCGCAGCACAAAGGCGGCGGCCTGGGCCTCGGGCAAGCGCAACTGCAGCGTGACGAGCGTGCCGTGCTGCACGTTGATCAGCTCCGCACCCGCGGCCTCGATCTCGCGGCGCAGCAGCCCCTCCAGCGCATAGGGCACATGGCACTGCAGGGTTTTCATGCGTTGCAGCGTGACCTTGGGCGCGGTCAGCAGGGCCTGGGCAATGGTGTCGGTGTAGGCGCGCACCAGTCCGCCTGCGCCCAGCTTGACGCCACCAAAGTAGCGCACCACGGTGGCCAGCACGCCTTCCAGGTCCTGGTGGCGCAGCACGTCGAGCATGGGGCGGCCTGCCGTGCCACCAGGCTCGCCGTCGTCCACCGCCGCCGACTGTCCGCCCGCGAGCAGCGCCCAGCAGATGTGGGCGGCGCCGGGGTGCTGCTTCCACAGGGCATCCACCGTCGCCTGCGCACTGGCACGGTCGGCCATGGGTTGCACACAGCCGATGAAGCGGCTTTTCTTGATGATGATTTCGCTGTGCGCGGGCGCAGCCAGGGTCTGTGACATGGGGCGAAGAGTTTACGGCGTGGCGGATTCGGCCGATTTGTGGCGTGCACCGTGCCGTTTGTTGCGATAAGCGCGCCCTTCGTGACAAAACCGTGTTGTTTGTGCGTTCTGTCACACCTGCAAAAGGCGCTCGTTCCTACACTTGAGGCTTGTTGCTGTGGCCTAACCTGCTGCTACCGATTTGAAAGCACTCAGGCCATCAGAAAAGGAACTGCCATGTTTGCCGCACCATTTACCGCTCCCCTGCATGAAACCCTCGCCAGCCACGTTTTTGGTCGGTTGATGCCCCAGCGCGCGCAGCCAAGTGTGGCGGAGGCGGTCATGGCCCCAGTGCAGACAGCACCCGTTGTGGAGGACGATGCGATCCCGGACTTGGCCCAGCGGGTGCGCGAAGTGGGGGAGTGGTAGCTGTCTCGCCTGCTGCCGGTGGTGGTATTGCCACCGCGTCACAAAAAAATGGTCCTGAAGGACCATTTTTTTATGGGGTGTTTTCAGAGCCCGATCAGCGCTTTGGCGATATGCCCTGCGATTCGGGGAGACTCCTTCAGCCTCCGTGTGCTGTAGCCATACCAGTCCTTGCCAAAGGGCACATAGATGCGCACGTTGAAGCCCATGTCCCGCAGTTTGTCGCGCAGGGGTTCGCACACGCCCAGCAGCATCTGAAATTCAAATTGGCTTCGATCGATGTCATCGCGGCGCGCCCGTTCGACGATGCGCGCGATCAATGCAGCATCGTGCGTGGCAATGCCGACGAAGCTACCTGCTTCGAAACAACGCTCAACATGCTTCAGGAAGTGTTCGTTGATGGCACTGCGGTCGTTCCAGGCCTCGTGCACGAGGTGCGAGCGATCCTCCACGTATATGCCTTTGCAGATGCGCAAAGTGCTGGCTTCGCGCAAGAGCGGCTCAATGTCCTGGTAGGTGCGCAGTAGATACGCCTGTAGTGCCAGGCCGACGTTGTCAAAGCCTTCCCGCAAGCGTCCGAACAATTCGATTTCCTTTTGGGTACAGCGGGTGTCCTCCATATCCAGGCAAACGGAGTTCCGGTGGTGCTCTGCGGTGTCGAGAATGCTCAGGATGAGTTGTTCGCACTGCTGCGCATCCAGCAGCAGTCCGAGTGCGGAAGGCTTGATCGAAATGTTGGCCTGCAATCCCTGGGCGTGGACGGCGTGGAGCACTTCGATGTAGATGTTGGCAGTGGCCTGCGCCTGCTGCAGGGTCGAGATGGTTTCGCCCAGTACGTCGAGCGTCACGGAGAAGCCTTGCGCGTTGAGCTGATGCACGCGCACGAGGGCTTCGGCGAGGGTGTCGCCTGCGATGTAGCGGCGAGAAATTTTGCGGATCAGTGCGAGGGGCACCCAAGGGATGGCGCGCGCCACCAGTGTGTCGAGAAGTTGCATGTCGGTATCCAGGATGAGAACTGCCGCCTTCCGTCTTCCGAGCTCCGTCATGGCAACGGAGCACTCGAAATAGACGAAAAAAGCAAAGCGCTGGCCCGCGCAGGGGGCCAGCAAGGGCAGCGGTTGCCACCGTCTGTGCCAAAGGCGCAGTGGAGGCTCACGCTGCGGGCGTTCAGTACATCAATGGAGGCCAGGCGGCGCGTTGCATGCGTTCTTCTCTGGGTAGTTGTCGACGTGAGGTGCCAAGCCGGCGATGTTACAGCTTGAGCTCCCACGTCTCCCCCACCAGCTGCCGGCCAAAACCTTCATACGGCTCTGACTTGACCAGCTTGAATCCGCGTTTGGCATAAATGCCCCGTGCAGCAGCCAGGCAGCTGTTGGTCCACAGCACCATCTTCTTGTAGCCCTTGGCCCGCGCAAAGGCGATGCACTCGTCAGTCAGGCGCGCACCCAGACCCAGCCCGCGCGCCTTGGGCGACAGGATCAGCATGCGCAGCTGGGCCGTGGTGGCCGATTTGCGCACCACAAACACGGCGCCTACACGTTCGCCGTCCAGCTCGGCCACCCAGCACCGCTCCCACGCCGGCTGGAACTTGCGCAAAAACTGCGCGGCGATTTCGGCCACCAGGGCTTCAAAGCGGCTGTCCCAGCCGTATTCGCGCCAGTAGATCTCGCCGTGCTGTTGCACCACCCAGCCGATATCGCCGGGAACCGGGTCGCGCAGCACGGCCATGCGCGTGGCCTTAGGCGCCGCGTTGGCGGGGTCCAGCAAGGCTTCGATGCGTTCCATGGCGTCCACCAGCTCCTGCTGGCGCGCGGGGGGCAGGGGGGTCAGCAGGGCTGCGGCCTCGTCGCGTGAGCGTTGTTGCAGCGGCTCGAACACCTCGCGCCCCGTGGGGGTGAGGGTGAGCATGCTCTGGCGGGCATCCTTGGTGCTGGCGCTGCGGGTGATCCAGCCGGATGCTTCAAAACGGCGCAGGATGCGGCTCAGGTAGCCGCCGTCCAGGCCCAGGTCGCGCGCCAGTTCGCTGGCAACGGGCGCCTCGCGGTGCGCCAGTTCGTACAGCACGCGTACATCGGTGAGCGACAGGTCGCTGCCCAGATACGGGTCGAGCACGCCCACCCGCCGGGTAAAAAAGCGGTTGAAACGCCGCACTGCTTTCACGGCTGCGGAGGTGGGCTGGGATGTAGTGCTGGTCGTGGTCATGAATGCCGTAGTCATGCAATTGATTGACTTTGGCAAGTATATGCCTGATGTTCCTCAAGACCTCCAACGCACAAGGGCAACGCGCAAGCAGCGACAAAAAGGGCTTGCCGCCGTAAAATCGCGGGTTAACCACCACAGCCGCGCCCCACGACGCCCTTGACGCACAAGGGCCGGCCGCGAAACTCCTCTGCATGAACGCCCCCGTTGACGTCTCCTTTTTTGCGCGCGCCGCAAAGCCATTGACCAGCTACCGTCCGTACTGGGCCAAGCGCTTTGGCACGGCCCCGTTCCTGCCGATGAGCCGCGCCGAGATGGACAAACTGGGCTGGGACAGCTGCGACATCATCCTGGTGACGGGCGATGCCTATGTGGACCACCCGAGCTTCGGCATGGCCGTGATCGGCCGCACGCTCGAAGCCCAGGGCTTTCGCGTAGGCATCATCGCCCAGCCCGACTGGCAAAGCGCCGAGCCCTTCAAGGTGCTGGGCAAGCCCAACCTGTTCTGGGGCGTGACGGCGGGTAACATGGATTCGATGATCAACCGGTACACCGCCGACCGGAAGATTCGCAGCGACGACGCCTACACCCCCGGCGACATCGGCGGCAAGCGCCCGGACCGCGCCGCCATCGTCTACAGCCAGCGATGCCGCGAGGCTTACAAGGACGTGCCCATCATCCTGGGTGGCATCGAAGGCAGCCTGCGCCGCATCGCGCACTACGACTACTGGAGCGACAAGGTGCGCCGCTCCATCGTGGTGGATGCCAAGTGCGACCTGCTGCTGTACGGCAACGCCGAGCGCGCGCTGGTTGAGGTGGCCCACCGCATCGCCGCTCGCGAGCCGGTCGAGCAGATCACCGACGTGCGTGGGACGGCGTTTGTGCGCAGGCCCGACGATGAGACCGGCAAGGGCTGGTTCGAGATCGACTCCACCAGCGTGGACGAGCCCGGCCGTGTCGAGGCGCACGTCAACCCCTACATGACCACCAGCGAGCAGGCCGCCGCCCAGGGCAGCACCTGCAGCAAGGAGGATGCTCCTGATTCCGTAGCTGCTAGTGAAGGTGGAACAAGCGCTGGTGGCCAAAAGGACTCAAAATCTGCCGAGCCCAACCCCGCCATCCAGCCCATGCTGTTCGTGGCGAACCCTGCGCTCAAGGCCAAGCTCAAGGTGCCTCCGCGCGACAAAAGCGTGATCCGCCTGCCCAGCTACGAGCAGGTCAAAAGCGACCCCGTGCTGTATGCCCATGCCAACCGCGTGCTGCACCTGGAGACCAACCCCGGCAACGCCCGCGCGCTGGTGCAGGCGCATGGCGAGGGCGTGACCGCGCGCGACGTGTGGATCAACCCGCCGCCCATCCCGCTCACCACGGCCGAGATGGACTACGTGTTCGACCTGCCCTATGCCCGTGGCCCGCACCCGAGCTACGCCGACGAGAACGGCAGCCACGACGGCGCGACCAAGATTCCCGCGTGGGAGATGATCCGCTTCTCGATCAACATCATGCGCGGCTGCTTTGGTGGCTGCACCTTCTGCTCCATCACCGAGCACGAGGGCCGCATCATCCAGAGTCGAAGTGAAGATTCGATCATTCAGGAGATTGAGGACATCCGCGACAAGGTCAAGGGCTTCACCGGCACCATCAGCGACCTGGGTGGCCCCACGGCCAACATGTACCGCCTGGGCTGCAAGAGCCCCGAGATTGAGGCTGCTTGCCGCAAACCGAGCTGCGTGTACCCGGGCATCTGCTCCAACCTGGGCACCAACCACGACCCGCTGATCAAGATCTACCGCCGTGGCCGCGCATTGAAGGGCATCAAGAAGATCCTGATCGGCTCGGGCCTGCGCTACGACCTGGCTGTGAAAAGCCCTGAATACGTGAAGGAGTTGGTGCAGCACCACGTGGGCGGCTACCTCAAGATCGCGCCCGAGCACACCGAGCAGGGGCCGCTGACCAAGATGATGAAGCCGGGCATCGGCAGCTATGACAAGTTCAAGCAGATGTTCGAGAAGTTCAGCGAAGAAGCGGGCAAGAAGCAGTTCCTGATCCCGTACTTCATTGCCGCGCACCCGGGCACCAGCGACGAGGACATGATGAACCTCGCCATTTGGCTGAAAAAGAATGGCTTCCGTGCCGACCAGGTGCAGACCTTCTACCCCAGCCCCATGGCCACGGCCACGGCCATGTACCACAGCAACAAGAACCCGCTGCGCAAGATCACGCGCGACAGCGAGGCTGTGGACATCGTGCGCGGCGACAAGCGCCGCCGCCTGCATAAGGCCTTCCTGCGCTACCACGACCCCAACAATTGGCCGCTGCTGCGCGAGGCGCTCAAGGCCATGGGCCGCGCGGATCTGATCGGCAACGGCAAGCACCACCTGATACCGACCTTCCAGCCGCTGACCGACGGCGGATACCAGAGTGCGCGGCGCAAGAACTCGACGCCCGTGGGACAGAAGGCAGAAGCCGCCAAAGTGCTGCCATCCCGGCCTGCCAAGCCAGGGCAGCCCCAAAAGGGCCGCATGCTGACCCAGCACACCGGCTTGCCGCCGCGTGTGACCGGGGCGGCCAAACCATCGGCACGCAAGCCCCGCTGACCATGCCTACGCCCTGACGCATCTGTCTGGCCCGTTGGGTTTGCGGGATGTATCGCGGGAGGCGGATCCACAAGGTGCCTCCACCGGCGAATTTGGCGTGCAGATGCGCACCCGCGACATGGCGCGCCTGGCGCTGCTCTACCTGCGTGGCGGCGAGTGGAATGGCCGCCAGCTGGTATCGCGCGATTGGGTCGCCAGGGTGTTTGCGCCCACGGTGTCTATGGGCATGGGGGCTGCGCACTACGCCGACCAGTTGTGGAGCATGCTGGAGCGCGGGGTGTTCATGGCCGTGGGGTTCCACCGGCAAATCCTGCTGGTGATGCCCCGGTACGGCATTGCGGCAGCGTTTCCCGGGCGCAAGCACTGGGCCTTTGCGCCCTGGATGGATTTGCTGGAACTCGCGGCCAAAACTCCTTCTGCCGTTTTCAACCAGCGTCGCCAGCCCGGCCGGTACCGCTGCTGCGCGATGAACGCTAGCTTCAGCCTTCTGCTGCGTGGGTGCCCACCACCACCGATTGCGGGCCGTCACCGGCGGGCTGTGAGATCAGGTCTTCGATGATGAAGGTGCGGTAGTAGAAGGCGGTGACTGCACCTTGGGGGGCAATGGCTTCCACCAGGGTGTCGGTATTGTCTTTGTCGGCCATGGCGATCAGCATGCCGTGGTGGCCAGTGCCCGCCAGGTCGGCAATGCGGCGCACCATGTCGCCCTCGGCGCCCACCGAGGGCATCGGGGCATCTGCCGTGCCCAGGGTGCGGACGATCTCTTGCAGAATGACCTCGGGGCTGGCGTAGGCGGTGTCGCCCTGGTGGCCGGCTGCCTGCAACGCGGTGGCGGCCTGGCGCACGCAGTCTTCGTCGGGGAAGAGTGCGAACACATGGCCGGTGGGGTAGAAAACGCCGCCCATGTTGGTCATGGTGGAATCAAGAATGAGGGGTTTCATGGGCTTCTGCCGAGGTGTTTCAGACCTTTGGGATTGAAACCCGTGGATGTGGCGCACGGTGTAGGCCAGCGGGCAATCTGCGCGTCAGCCCCCTGTGTTGCGGGCGATGGGCTCCAAATTTTGAATCAAAATTGCCTCTGGCGCTTATGTATTAAGCGCTAGCAGCTATCAAATTGATACTGCATTGGTGGCGCCGCTATGGCAGCCACCCGCCCACCCAGGCCCCGAGCGCCCCGCAATGCAGCACCACGGTGACCCAGTAGACGGCGCGAAACTCCACCTTGCGGGATTTGTGCCGCAGCCATTGCTGCGCAAACCAAGCACCCGGCCAGCCGCCTGCCAGGCTCAGCAGGTGCAGATGGCTCTCTTTGGTGCGCCACTGGCCGTTTTGCGCGGCGCTTTTGTCGATGGCATAGATCAGAAACGTGAGGAGGTTGACGGCCAGGGCCGCCCCCAACACCCACCATGGGAGTCGGCCCGCCCAGAAGCCCCATGCCAGCAGCACCACCCAGCCCAGCATCAACACCATCGCCGGACCGGCGGGGGTAGGTGGGCCACTGGACTCTGCAGGGCGCCGGCGGCGTTGAGCCTGGGGTTGGGTCGTCCGCTGCGACGGTTCGTGTCGTCTCCGCTGAGGGGTTGATGTGGCCGCTGGGCGGGACGGGGATGCGCCCCCTTGCTGGGCCGCAGGCAGCACTGCCATGGCCCGTGGTCCTTTTCCGCCGACATGAATTTCCTCGTACACCACGGCGAGCCCTTCGCGCGGCGGGGTGGTGCCCCGGTAGTCCCGCACATGAAAGAACACATCGGCGGACGTGTCCGGGCTGCGGATGAAGCCGAAGGCGCGGGTGGCGTCCCAGCGGATGACGGTGCCTTGTTTCTGCATCGGTCAGCGGGATTCTCAAACCAGGGTGTGCAACGGAATGTCCTGCGCCACCGCGAGCGCATCAAGTTGCGCGCGGGTTTGCGTGCGCAGGAAGGCTGCCACGGCCGCGTGCGTGGCAGGGGAGCGCAGCACCTGCGGGTCGCCCGTGGCGGGCAGGCCTGCGGCGGCGCACAGGCTGGCGGCAAAGTGGGGTTCCAGCGCGGCCACCGCCACACGGCCGTCGGCGCAGGGGTAGATGCGGTAACCCGCGTGGTTGCCGCCCACGTCGCCCTCGGGCGTGGTCAGGCCCCAGTCGCGCGGCTGGGCCAGCCAAGCGGCGGCGTCGGCCAGGGCGACTTCGATGCACACGCCGCTGCCCGTGTGGCCACGCTCCAGCAGGGCCTGCAGCACGGCCTCGCTGGCCATCAGGGCGCCGCCCATGTCGGCGTACAGGGTGGGGGGCATCTCGGTGCCGGTGACCAGCCCGGCATCGGCCAGGTAGGTGAGGTCATGGCCGGGTTCCTCGGCGCGCTCGGCCGCCGCGCCCACGATGCGCACCAGTGACAGGCGCGGGTATTGAGCCTGCAGCGCCTCCCAGGAGAGGCCCAGCTTGGTGAGCGCCGAGGGACGAAACGAGGTGATCAGCACATCGGTGCGGGCCAGCTCCTCGTGGAGCGTGGCCTGGCCTTCTGTGGTCTTGAGGTGGGCATGCACCACACGCACGCCGCTGTGCAGCGTGGCATAGGCCGCCGGGCTGTAGATGCCCATGGGGTCGGCACTGGGGTAGCCGGGGGGCGGGGGCGGTTCGAGCTTGGTGCATTCAGCACCCATGCGCGCGCAGCGCATCAGGGCGGCGGGGCCGGGCAGGTTGAGCGCGAGGCTCAGGACGCGGACATTGCGCAGGGGCTGGGGCAGGGCGGTTGTCATGGGTGTGGGGTTGTCTCGGTGTTTTGGTTTTGAACGGAAGGAGAAGGCGCGGCGCTGGAACTTCAAGCGGCGCGCGGGCTCACTCCCCGCGTTATACATAATTTGTTACGCTCCCCGACCCATGCAACGCAGAACCTGTTTGGCCGCCCTCACGGGCCTGGCCGCCTTTCCGGGAGCTTTCATGACCTCGTCTTTGAGCAGCGCCGCCGCGGCGACCGCGCTGCAGGCGCTCAAGCCCTCGCCCCGCATGCCCGTGCTGTTTGTGGGCCATGGCAGCCCCATGAACGCCATCGAGGACAACGCCTGGCGCCGCAGCTGGCAGGCCATGGGCGCGGAGCTGATGGCACGCGCGGTGCAGCCGCAGCTCATCCTGTGTGTGTCGGCCCACTGGCTCACACGCGGCGGCTGGCAGCTGACGGGCATGGCCAACCCCAAGACGATCCACGACTTTGGTGGATTTCCGCAGGCACTGTTCGACCAGCGCTACCCCGCGCCCGGTGCACCGCAGGTGGCGCGCAGCCTCGCCAGCGAACTCAAGTCGCCCGCTACCGGCGGGGCACTGGGCGTGGACGAAGGCGAATGGGGCCTGGACCATGGCACCTGGTCGGTGCTCAAGCCCATGTTCCCCCAGGCTCGGATCCCGGTGATGCAGCTCAGCATGGACTACAGCCGCGCCCCGGCCGAGCACTATGCGCTGGGCCAGCAGCTCAAGGCCTTGCGCGAGCGGGGTGTGCTCATCGTGGGCAGCGGCAACATCGTGCACAACCTGCGCGCATCCCGCCGTGGCTCGGCCGCCAACGAAGCGTA
Source organism: Acidovorax sp. FG60 (assembly GCF_057808995.1). Lineage (NCBI taxonomy): Bacteria > Pseudomonadati > Pseudomonadota > Betaproteobacteria > Burkholderiales > Comamonadaceae > Acidovorax > Acidovorax sp. FG60. The sequence goes on along the minus strand of NZ_JBMDJC010000010.1, from coordinate 220,538 downwards.
TGACTGGGCCACCGAGTTCGACACCGTGGTTCAGGAGCAGATCAAGAAGGGCCAGTTGGGCGCCCTGCAGGACTTCCAGAAACTGGGTGCGGTGGCCCAGCAGGCGCACCCCACGCACGAGCACTATCTGCCGCTGCTGTACGCCGCAGGAGCTGTTTTGCCCAGCGAGATGCCGCGTTTCTTCAATACGGGTTACCAGTCGGCGTCGATCTCGATGCGGTCGGTGCTGTGGGGGTGATGTAGGAAAACGCCGAATGCTTCTATTTTGATAGCTGCCAGCGCTTTTACATCAAGCGCTAGGGGTCAAAAAGACGTAAAAATTGGCGGCTTTGCCGATCAGGCGGTGGCCCGGATCGTCAGCCACGGCCAGCGTTCTCGGTAGCTTTCAGCCTTGGCCTGGAACAGCGGTAGATGCGGGCATGCGGGGTTGGGTTTGAGCAGTCCTGCGTACAGTTCTTCCAGCCCGTAGGGCGCGTACAGGGTGGACTCGTTGACGCTCAGGTTGTCAGCAGGTTGCAGCCCGACGCAGGTGCAGGGCACCAGAAAACGCTCGATCCCGTTGCGGGTTGATTGCAGTGGCGCATACGGGTAGCCAAACCAGTGTTCGTACCAGAGATGCACGCGGGCCTGGTTCTTGGCTTCCACGGTGATGGGCAGGTCGGCGAAGAGGGCGGCGACTTGGGCTTGCACCTGCTGCTCTGCCGATTCGGACAAGTCGTTGCCGTCGAAGTAGAACAGGTCGTAGTCCTTGATGTTCGCCGTGGGCGCCACGCCGGAGTGCAGATTCCACACCGTCTGGAACAGGCAGCCCGCCACCAACCAGGCGTCGGGCAAGCCCAGAAACGGCAAATGCTCCAGAAGGGCCGCGTTGTGCGGGTTCTGGAGCGCTTCACTCACAAAGCGGCGCGCGAGAGCCGCTTTCTCATCGTGCTCAGACAACCTTTGCAATGGCCTGGCAGACGTAGTCGATGTTCTTGCTGTTCAGGGCTGCCACACACATGCGGCCGGTGTCGGTACCGTACACGCCGAACTCATTGCGCAGGCGCACCATCTGGTCCTTGGACAGGCCTGAGTAGCTGAACATGCCGATCTGGGTGGTGATGAAGCTCATGTCCTGCTTCACACCCGCAGCCTTGAGACCGTCCACCAGCTTCTGGCGCATGGCCTTGATGCGCACGCGCATCTCGCCCAGTTCCTTCTCCCACATCGCGCGCAGCTCAGGGTTGTTCAGCACGGCAGCCACCACCGCGCCACCGTGGATGGGTGGGTTGGAGTAGTTGGTGCGGATCACGATCTTGAGCTGGCTCAGCACGCGCGAAGCTTCTTCCTTGTCGGCGCACAGCACGGACAGGCCGCCCACGCGCTCACCGTAGAGGCTGAAGCTCTTGCTGAACGAGGTAGAGACAAAGAAGTTGAGGCCTGCAGCCACGAACTTGCCGATCACGGCACCGTCTTCCGCGATACCGTGGCCAAAGCCCTGGTAGGCCATGTCAAGGAAGGGCGTCAGGCCCTTGGCCTTGACGACGGCGATGACCTGGTCCCACTGCTCGGGGGTGATGTCGTAGCCCGTGGGGTTGTGACAGCAGGCGTGCAGCACAACGATGGTGCCGGGAGCTGCAGCGTTCAGGCTGGCGAGCATGCCTTCAAAGTTCACGCCACGCTTTTCCGCGTCGTAGTACGCGTAGGTATCGACTTCAAAACCGGCGTTGGTGAACAGTGCGCGGTGGTTTTCCCAGCTGGGGTCGGAGATCAGCACCTTGGCATTGGGGCTGAGTTTCTTGAGGAAGTCAGCGCCGATCTTCAGGCCGCCCGTGCCGCCCACTGCTTGCACGGTTGCCACGCGGCCCGAGGTGACGGGTTCGCTGTCCGCGCCGAACACCAAAGCCTTCACGGCGTTGTCGTAAGCCACGATGCCGTCGATGGGCAGGTAGCCACGGGCCGTGGGGGTGGACATCATGGTCTTTTCTGCCGCCTGCACGCATTGCAGCAGGGGCAGCTTGCCGTTGTCGTCGAAATAAACGCCGACGCCCAGGTTGACCTTGTTGGGGTTGGTGTCGGCGTTGAATTGCTCGTTGAGGCCCAGGATGGGGTCGCGGGGGGCCATTTCGACGGCGGTGAACAGAGACATGAAAATCCTTGAAAGGTTGTCAGTAGCGAAGAATCCGGGCGTGGTGTACTGTGCCGGGTTCGGCCGATTTTAACGGCCTGCCTCTACCAATCGTTGACCGCACCTATGCCGGATCTCACAGAAGTCATAACGGAAAAGCAAGACGGCGAGTTCGTCCATTTCCCCAACTCCCCCTTCGAACTGTTCCAGCCGTACCCACCGGCCGGCGACCAGCCCGAGGCCATCAACAAGCTGGTGGAAGGTTTGAACGATGGGGAAACCTTCCAGACGCTGCTGGGTGTGACGGGCTCTGGCAAGACCTTCACCATGGCCAATGTGATCGCCCGCATGGGGCGCCCGGCCATCGTGTTCGCGCCCAACAAAACCTTGGCCGCGCAGCTGTACAGCGAGTTCCGCGAGTTCTTCCCCAAGAACGCCGTGGAGTATTTCGTGAGCTACTACGACTACTACCAGCCCGAGGCGTATGTGCCGCAGCGCGACCTGTTCATCGAGAAGGACAGCGCCATCAACGAGCACATCGAGCAGATGCGGCTTTCGTGCACCAAGAGCCTCATGGAGCGCACGGATGTGGTCATCGTGGCCACGGTGTCGGCTATCTACGGCATTGGCGAGCCCGAGAGTTACCACCGCATGGTGATGACGCTGCGCACCGGTGACAAGCTGGGCCAGCGCGACGTAATCGCACAGCTGATACGCATGCAGTACCAGCGCAATGAGGCTGATTTTTCGCGCGGCAAGTTCCGCGTGCGGGGCGACACCATTGATGTGTTTCCGGCCGAGCATTCCGAGCTGGCCGTGCGCATCGAGCTGTTTGACGACGAGATCGAGAGCCTGCAGCTGTTTGACCCGCTCACGGGCCGGGTTAAGCAGAAGATCCCGCGTTTCACGGTGTACCCGAGCAGCCACTATGTCACGCCGCGCGACAAGGTGCTGGCAGCGGTGGAGACCATCAAGGTCGAACTGGCCGAGCGCCTCAAACAGTTGCTGGCCGACGGCAAGCTGGTGGAGGCGCAGCGGCTGGAGCAGCGCACGCGCTTTGACCTGGAGATGCTCAGCGAAGTAGGGCACTGCAAGGGCATTGAGAACTACACGCGCCACCTGTCGGGCGCCGCGCCCGGCGACCCGCCCAGCACGCTGACCGACTACATGCCCAAGAACGCTCTGATGTTCCTGGACGAAAGCCATCAGATGATCGGCCAGCTCAACGCCATGTACAGCGGCGACCGCTCGCGCAAGACCACGCTGGTCGAGTATGGCTTTCGCCTGCCCTCGGCGCTGGACAACAGACCGCTCAAATTCGAGGAGTTCGAACAGCGTATGCGGCAGGTCATCTTTGTCACCGCCACGCCGGCAGACTACGAGCGCACACACTCCGGCCAGATCGTCGACCAGGTGGTGCGCCCCACCGGACTGGTGGACCCCGAGGTGGAAGTACGTCCCGCCACCCATCAGGTGGATGATGTGCTGCAAGAAATACGCATTCATGTCGAAAAGCATGAGCGCGTACTCATTACTACACTTACCAAGCGCATGGCTGAACAGTTGACCGACTACCTGACGGACAACGGCGTGAAGGTGCGCTACCTGCACAGCGACGTGGACACGGTGGAGCGGGTGGAGATCATCCGCGACCTGCGCCTGGGCGCCTTTGACGTGCTGGTGGGCATCAACCTGCTGCGCGAAGGCCTGGATATTCCCGAAGTGTCCCTGGTGGCGATCCTGGATGCGGACAAGGAAGGCTTCCTGCGGGCCGAGCGCAGCCTGATCCAGACCATCGGCCGTGCGGCGCGGAACCTCAATGGCCGGGCCATCCTCTATGCGGACCGCATCACCGACTCCATGAAAAAAGCCATGGGCGAGACGGAACGTCGGCGCGTCAAGCAGATCGCACACAACGAGGCCCACGGAATCACGCCGCGCAGCATTGTCAAGCGGGTAAGAGACCTGATTGACGGGGTTTACAGCGAAAAGGCCGGTAAGGACGCAGAACGGCTGGAGCAGGAAGCCCTGCAGCGCGCCAAGGTGGAGGACATGTCAGAGAAAGACGTGGCGCGCGAGATCAAGCGGCTGGAAAAACTCATGCTGGAACACGCCCGCAATCTGGAGTTCGAGCAGGCCGCCCGGGTGCGCGACCAGCTCACGCGGCTCAAGGACCAGGCATTTGGTGCACATGGCAATGATTCGGTGGCCTTGTAATGGGCGAAAGAACAATCGGAAATAACTATCAGGTCAATTAAAAACTAGTTGGTTTTTTAACCCGACAGATTCGATAGGGATTTGTGTTATACTCGCACAAAATACTCAAGAAAACAGCCCAGCGATGAAGGGCTCCGTGGCAGGCGACTGTTCGGAGTAAGGGGCGGAGACGGTGCCTTGCTGACCAACAGTCAGTGCAGGCGGTTTCTACAACGAACAAGCCTTAGCACAAGGAGCTTGCGATGCGTCTCACAACCAAAGGCCGTTTTGCGGTCACCGCCATGATTGATCTGGCCCTGCGCCAGAACAATGGCCCAGTCACCCTCGCGGCCATCAGCCAGCGCCAGCAGATCTCGCTGTCGTACCTGGAGCAGCTTTTCGGCAAGCTTCGCCGCCATGAACTGGTCGAATCGACCCGTGGCCCCGGTGGCGGTTATACCCTGGCCCGCAAGGCGGGCGACATCACCGTGGCCGACATCATTGTCTCGGTGGATGAGCCCATTGACGCCACACAGTGCGGTGGCAAGGAAAACTGCCTGGGCGAAGCTGGCCGCTGCATGACGCATGAGCTGTGGGCATCGCTCAACCAACGCATGGTCGAGTTTCTGGATTCCGTCACTCTGCAAAAGCTGGTGGACGAACAGATTGCCAAGGGCGTGCAGATCGAAGACAAGCCGGTGGTACGCCGTGCCATTTCGACGACCCCGGTGGTCAAGCCGATCCGCGTGAATGCTCCGAACTCCGTGTTCGCGCTGGGCAACGTTTTCGCCAAATCCTGATAGCCCAAGGGCTTGTGTCGACCCTGGGGTCGGCACCGCCCTGAACAGTTTTTGAACCCGTTTTTGTTTCTTATTGCGTTTGCCAGCCAGCAACCACTACTGAGCCAGCCATGGACATGACCCCGCACTTCCCCATCTATCTCGACTACGGCGCCACCACCCCCGTGGACCCCCGTGTGGTCGATGCCATGATTCCCTGGTTGCGTGAACACTTCGGCAACCCGGCGTCGCGCAGTCATGCCTGGGGCTGGGAGGCTGAAGAAGCGGTTGAAAAGGCGCGGGTGCAGGTGGCAGACTTGATCGGTGCGGACCCGCGTGAAATCGTGTGGACCAGCGGCGCTACCGAATCCATCAACCTGGCCTTGAAGGGTGCAGCGCACTTCTACAAAGGCAAGGGCAAGCACCTCATTACGCTCAAGACCGAGCACAAGGCCGTGCTGGACACCATGCGTGAGCTGGAGCGGCAGGGTTTTGAAGCCACTTATCTGGATGTGCAGGAAGACGGTCTGGTCAACATGGATGCCCTGAAGGCCGCCATCCGCCCCGATACGGTACTGATCAGTATCCTGTTCGTGAACAACGAAATCGGCGTGATCCAGGACATCCCTGCTATCGGCGCGCTGTGCCGTGAAAAGGGCATCCTGCTGCACGTGGATGCCGCCCAAGCCACAGGCCGGGTCGAAATCGACATGAACGTGCTGCCCATCGATCTGATGAGCATGACCGCGCACAAGACCTACGGACCCAAGGGCGTTGGCGCGCTGTATGTGCGACGCAAACCTCGTGTTCGGCTGGAAGCGCAGATGCACGGCGGTGGTCACGAGCGTGGCATGCGTTCGGGCACCTTGCCCACGCACCAGATCGTGGGCATGGGTGAAGCCTTTCGCATCGCCAAAGAAGAAATGGCCGAGAGCAATGCCAAGGCCCATGCCTTGCAGCAGCGCTTGCTCGATGGCTTGAAGGACATTGAACAGGTGTTCATCAACGGCAGCATGGAGCGCCGCGTGCCGCAGAACCTGAACATGAGCTTCAACTTCGTCGAAGGCGAATCGCTCATCATGGGCATCAAGGGCCTAGCGGTGTCGTCGGGTTCTGCCTGCACATCCGCCAGTCTGGAGCCCAGCTACGTGTTGCGCGCCCTGGGCCGCAGCGATGAGCTGGCGCACAGCAGCCTGCGGATGACCATCGGCCGTTTCACGACCGATGAAGAGATCGACTACGCCATCTCCACCATCCGCGAGAACGTGGCCCGCCTGCGCGAATTGAGCCCACTGTGGGAGATGTACAAGGACGGCATCGACATCAGCACCATCCAGTGGGCTGCGCACTGATTTCCTGAAGATTTTGGAAGAATTGAAGAGGTACACATCATGGCTTACTCAGAAAAAGTGGTTGACCATTACGAAAACCCCCGCAATGTGGGTTCGTTCGACAAGGGCGACGATTCGGTGGGCACCGGTATGGTGGGCGCGCCCGCCTGCGGCGACGTGATGAAGCTGCAGATCAAGGTGAACCCCGAGACCGGCGTGATTGAAGACGCGCGCTTCAAGACCTACGGCTGTGGCTCGGCCATCGCCTCGTCTTCGCTGGTGACTGAATGGGTCAAGGGCAAAACGCTGGACGAAGCGGCAGCCCTCAAGAACAGCGAGATCGCTGAAGAGCTGGCCCTGCCGCCCGTCAAGATCCATTGCTCCATCCTGGCTGAAGATGCCATCAAGGCTGCTGTGCTCGACTACAAGACCAAGCACGCAGCCACTGCAACTGCCGCTGCCTGATTTGACAGATAAATAGATCGAGAGACATGGCCATTACGCTGACAGAAGCCGCTGCACGGCACGTCAACCGCTACTTGTCCCGCCGAGGCAAGGGCCTGGGAGTGCGCCTGGGAGTCAAGACGACCGGCTGCTCCGGGCTTGCCTACAAGCTCGAATATGTGGACGACAGCGAGCCTGAGGACATCGTGTTCGAGAACCACGGTGTCAAAGTGCTGATTGACCCCAAGAGCCTGGCCTACATCGACGGCACCGAGCTGGACTTTGTGCGCGAGGGTCTCAATGAAGGCTTCAAGTTCAACAACCCCAACGAGCGTGACCGCTGCGGTTGTGGGGAGAGTTTCCGCGTTTGATCACCAGCTGCTTTCGCGCCGTCGAACCGCCATCGCGTCGCGTGCTGGCGGTTTTTTCTTGGATTTCCGCATTCAGCCTACTAGCGCATGAACCTGCAATCTGACGACTTTGAATTGTTTGGCCTTGCGCGCCGCTTTGCCCAGGAGCGCAGCGCCATCGATGCGCGCTGGAAGGAACTGCAGCGCGAAGCACACCCCGACAAATTCGCGGCGCAGGGTGCGGCGGCGCAACGCGTGGCCATGCAGTGGTCCGTGCGCATCAACGAGGCTTACCAACGCCTGAAAGATCCAATGCGCCGTGCGGCCTACCTGTGCGAACTGCATGCAGCCCCCATCAATGCCGAGGACAACACGGCCATGCCCACTGCGTTTTTGATGCAGCAGATGGAGTGGCGCGAGGCTTTGGAAGATGCCCGCGCAGAGAGCGAACTCGACACCTTGGATGACGCTGTCGCGCAGGCCCGCAGCGCCGCGCTGGCGCAGTGCGAGCAACTCATTGACCAGCAGCAGGACTACGCGGGCGCGGCCCGCCAGGTCAGAGCCCTCATGTTCATTGCGCGATTTGCCGACGACATTGAACGACGCCGAGAGCAACTGGGACAATAGAGCGGTTTTGCCTTCCCCTTGGGGCCTCTATCGTTTGCTGACGTGACGGTAGGCTCCACCACGTTGAGACCCGAAATTTCATGGCGCTTTTGCAGATTTCCGAACCCGGCCAATCTCCCGACCCACACCAGCGGCGCATTGCCGTAGGTATTGACCTGGGCACGACCCATTCGTTGGTTGCCGCTGTGCGCAATGGCGTGGCAGAGTGCCTGCCCGACGCGCAGGGTAGGGTGCTGCTGCCCTCCGTTGTGCGCTACCTCGAAAACGGTGGTCGCCAGATCGGATATGACGCCGTGGCGGCGCAGGCTCAGGATGCGCGCAACACCATCGCCTCGGCCAAGCGCTTCATGGGGCGTGGCCTGAAAGACGTGGCGGAAGCGGGCAAGTTGCCCTACGACTTCGTGGTTGCTGCCGATAGTGACGAGGGCGGTATGGTCAGTCTCGCTACGGTGGATGGCAACAAGTCGCCCGTTGAGGTCAGCGCTGAGATTCTGGCCACGCTGCGCTACCGGGCCGAAGACACCTTCAACGACGATCTCTATGGCGCCGTCATCACCGTGCCGGCCTACTTTGACGACGCGCAGCGCCAGGCCACCAAGGATGCGGCCAAGCTTGCCGGTATTAACCTGCTGCGCCTTATCAACGAGCCCACCGCTGCCGCGATTGCCTATGGCCTGGACAACGCCAGCGAGGGGGTCTATGCCGTATACGACCTGGGCGGAGGCACCTTTGACATCTCGATCTTGCGCCTGACGCAGGGCGTGTTTGAAGTCATTTCCACGGGGGGTGACTCGGCTTTGGGGGGGGATGACTACGATGCCGCGCTGGCTGACTGGGTCCTGCAACAGCTAGGGCTGCGGGCGACCACTGCAGCCGACAAATCCGCCGTGCGCATGGCTGCACGCGCCTGCAAGGAGGCCTTGACTGCTACTGATTTGGCAGCATTCAGCGCTTTACTATCAAGCGCTGAGGCCCGATTTGACGTCAAACGGTCGGACTTTGAAGCGATCACAGCCGACTTGACGGCACGCTCCATGGCCGCAGTGCGCCGTGCGCTGCGTGATGCCCATCTGGCACGGGACGAGGTGCAAGGCGTGGTGATGGTGGGTGGCTCCACCCGCATGCCGCAAGTGCAGCGCGCCGTGGAGGAGTTCTTCGGCAAGCCGCCGCTGACCAACCTCAATCCCGATGAAGTCGTAGCCTTGGGCGCCGCCATCCAGGCCAACCAGCTGGCGGGCAACAACACCTCAGGTGATCTGCTGCTGCTTGATGTGATTCCGCTGTCGCTGGGCATCGAAACCATGGGCGGGCTGGTGGAACGCATCGTGGCGCGCAACGAGACCATTCCCACCGCCAAGGCGCAGGACTTCACCACGTACAAGGATGGTCAGACCGCCTTGGCGATCCATGTGGTGCAGGGCGAACGCGACCTGGTGCAAGACTGCCGCAGCCTCGCGCGTTTTGAGCTGCGTGGCATCCCGCCCATGGCCGCAGGGGCTGCTCGCATCCGTGTGACCTTTACCGTCGACGCCGATGGACTTTTGAGTGTGAGTGCGAAGGAGCAGGGCAGCGGTGTGGAAGCGCGCATTGATGTGAAGCCGTCGTATGGTCTCTCCGATGACCAGATTGCGCGCATGCTGCAGGACGGGTTTGCCACTGCCGCGCAGGACATGAAGGCTCGCGCCGTGGTCGAGGCGCGCGTGGATGCCGACCGTATGCTGATCGCCACCCAGAGTGCGTTGGATGCGGATGGCGATGTGCTCAGCCCCAAGGAGCGCGCCGCCATCGATGCCTTGATGGTGGCCCTGCGCCACCAGCGCGATGCCGATGATGCCGCTGTCATCGAAGCCGCGACCGATGCACTGGCCAAAGGCACCGAAGGTTTTGCGGCCCAGCGCATGAATCGCGGCATCCAGCAGGCATTGGCTGGCAAGAACGTCGCGAGCCTCTGAGCGTCCCGGCGCATCCCTCTGAACAAGAAAAAGACACCCCATGCCCGTCATCAAAATCCTCCCCCATCCCGAATACTGCCCCGCAGGCACTGAAATCACGGCGCCTGCTGGCACCTCGATCTGCGAAGCGCTGCTGGACAACCACATCAATATCGAGCACGCCTGTGACATGAGCTGCGCCTGCACCACCTGCCACGTCATCGTGCGCCAGGGGCTGAGTTCGCTCAACCAGGCCGAGGAAGAGGAAGAAGACCTGCTGGACCGCGCCTGGGGCCTGGAGCCACAATCGCGCCTGTCGTGCCAGGCCATCCTTGCGCAAACCGATGTGACCGTGGAAATTCCCAAGTACACGATCAACCACGCGAAGGAAAACCACTGATGTCCCGGCAAATTGTTTTGGACACTGAGACGACTGGCCTTTCGGCCGAAGGTGGTGACCGCATCATTGAACTGGGTTGTGTGGAGCTGCTCAATCGCAAGCTCACCGGTAACAACCTGCACCTGTACTTCAATCCCGGCCGCGACAGCCACGAAGACGCGCTGAAGGTGCACGGCATCAGCAACGAGTTCCTGAAGGACAAGCCCAAGTTCGCCGAGGTGGTGGATGACATCCTGCAGTACCTGCAAGGTGCCGAGATCATCATCCACAATGCCGCGTTCGATGTGGGCTTTCTGAACAAGGAGCTGGAACTGGTGGGGCGTCCCGCGTTTCGCAACTATGTGGAGAGCGTGACCGACACGCTGGCCATGGCCAAGGAGATGTACCCGGGCAAGCGCAATTCGCTCGACGCTCTGTGCGACCGCCTGGGTGTGGACAACTCGGGCCGCACGCTGCATGGCGCCTTGCTGGATGCCGAGCTGCTGGCCGATGTATACATCAATCTCACGCGCGGCCAGGATGCCCTGCTGATTTCCGACGATGCGCAGGACGGTGGCGATGGCCTGAAGATCGCAGCCATCGACCTGCGCGGATTGAACTTGCCCGTCCTGCGTGCCAGTGAGCAGGAACAGGCGGCCCACGCGGAGCTACTGGTGCAGATCGACAAGGCCAGTGGTGGCAAAACAATTTGGAGAACTGTTCAGGCGGCCTGAAAAGCTGTGCCATAATAGAAGGCTGTCACAGAGACACGGGTGATTAGCTCAGCGGTAGAGCACTGCCTTCACACGGCAGGGGTCACATGTTCGATCCATGTATCACCCACCAATTTGAAAACCCCTGCAGATTTTGGTCTGCAGGGGTTTTTTCATGGGCGTTTGCATGGGCGGCTGTTTCGCCTGCTGCACGCCGTAGAGAGGCTAAAGTGTCGGACCGTGATTACACGGCAGTTGCATTTCCTGGAACCGCACTCGCTGTCCTCTGGTCTCTTTGCCGCTATCGATACGCCCTGACCCATGATCACCTTCCACAATCCGTTTCACCAGGGTCACGCCCCCGTCCATGAATTTTTTCGCGGCGAACGCGTGCCGTGTTTTGAGAAGCCTGCACGCGTGGACTATGTCGAAGAGGCGCTGCGGGCGCGCGGCCATGGCCTGATGGCCCCGGACGTGGATAGCGCCCCCGTGTTGTCTCAGGTGCATGCGCCGCGCTATTTGGCCTTTTTGCAGACCGCATGGCAGCAATGGCTGGCCCTCGACCCTGCCAATGTCGGCCTGCAGCCGTTCCCATCAGTCTGGCCCGTACGCACCTTGCGCAGTGATGTCGAGCCTGAAAATTTTGTGGCGCGGCTGGGTCTGTATTCCATGGACAACGGCACGCCCATGGCCTTTGGCACCTGGACTGCGGCCAAGGCGGGAGCCGATGCGGCCGCCAGCGCTGCGACCCAGGTGGCCCAAGGTGCCCGCGCGGCGTTTTGCTGCACCCGCCCGCCCGGCCACCACGCAGGCCCGGACTTCATGGGCGGCTATTGTTTTCTGAACAACGCCGCCGTGGCTGCGCAGGCGCTGCGCAACCAGGGCGCGCAGCGTGTGGCGTTGCTCGATGTGGACTACCACCACGGCAACGGCACACAAAGCATCTTCTACGACCGGGCCGATGTGCTGTTCATCAGCATCCATGGCGATCCCCGCACCGAGTACCCGTTTTATCTGGGCCATGCGGACGAAACCGGGGTGGGCGAGGGCGCGGGATTCAATTTGAACCTACCCCTGCCTGTAGGCACCGGTGCGACGACCTGGTTCGATGCGCTGGAAAGCGCCTGTGCGCGTATTGCCAGCCAGGGTGCCGACGCCCTGGTGGTATCCCTCGGGCTCGATACCTTTGAAGGCGATCCCATCTCGAAGTTTGCGCTGGCGTCCGCCGATTTCACCCGGGTGGGTGAGCGCCTTGCAGGGGCGGGCCTGCCCACCGTCTTTGTGCTGGAAGGTGGCTATGCGGCTGCAGAACTGGGCACCAACGCCGTCAATGTGCTCGACGGGTTCGAGCAGGTTTGAGGATGCGGAGCCTATTGGAGGGCTGAGTGATGGCGGATGCTGTGGATTGTGTGGTGGTTGGTGCGGGTGTCGTGGGCCTTGCCGTCGCGCGGGCGCTGGCCCTGCAGGGCCGCGAAGTGATGGTGCTGGAGTCTGCCGATGCCATCGGAACGGGTATCAGCTCGCGCAACAGCGAGGTGATCCATGCCGGGATCTACTACCCTACCGATTCGTTGAAGGCCAAGCTGTGCGTGCGAGGCCGAGACATGCTGTATGCCTACTGCATTGAGCGCAATGTGCCTCACCGCCGCTGCGGCAAACTCCTGGTGGCAACCTCGACGGGCCAGTTGTCAAGTCTTGAGTCCATCCAGGCGCGGGCGCAAGCCAACGGCGTGCTGGATCTGCGCTGGCTAGGTCGCCATGAAGCCCAGGCCATGGAACCTGCGCTGGAATGTGTTGCCGCTTTGTTTTCGCCCAGTACCGGCATTGTGGACAGCCATGCCCTGATGCTCGCGCTGCAGGGCGATCTGGAGCATGCGGGGGGACTTGTTGCACTGAATTCGCCCCTGGCGCTTGCGGAATGTGCGCAAGATGCTATAAATTTGGAAGCATTCGACGGTACGCGCTTGCGAGCGCGCACGGTGGTCAATGCAGCAGGGCTGCACGCCCCCGCGCTGGCCCGCCGATTCGCAGGGCTGGGGGTGGATCATGTGCCCCATGCTCGCTATGCCAAAGGCAGCTATTTCACGCTGTCCGGCAAAGCCCCCTTCAGCCGCTTGATCTACCCCGTGCCCGAGGCCGCAGGCCTGGGCGTGCATCTGACACTGGACCTGGGTGGGCAGGCCAAGTTCGGCCCCGACGTGCAGTGGGTGGATTCGCCAGATGACCTGTTGGTAGACCCCGCACGCGGAGATGCGTTTTACGCCGAGGTCCGCAAGTACTGGCCCGCACTGCGCGACGGGGAGCTGGCACCCGGCTATGCGGGCATGCGGCCCAAGATCCACGGACCGGATGAGCCGGCAGCGGACTTTGTGATCCAGGGACCATCAGTCCATGGCATCCCCGGTCTCGTGAACCTGTTTGGCATTGAGTCCCCGGGGTTGACAAGTTCTCTGGCGATTGCAGAACATGTGGCCGCACTCGTTTGATCTGGGGCAAGCCATTTGCAATCGGTAACCTCTTGAGACCCCGTCCTACGAAGGGGAACAGAGCGGGTGACTAAGATGAACTGGTGTTCTGCACGGCTCTGCCGACAGGGCTGACTGATTTTTTTGTTGCTTAAAGAAAGGCTTGTATGACTGCTTCCGACACCACCACGACCCAGGGCGAACTGGAAAAGCTGGTTTCTGATCTGCGGGGGCTACTGGCCAACAAAGATCTCGACGCGGTTCCGGAAATCAAGCTGCTGCGCCAGCGTCTTGACGATGGCATGCACAACGTGCGCGAGTCTGCCGTGCGTGCGGCGCAAGATGCCGCCCGCCAGGCCAAAGAAGCGGCACTTGCGGCCGACCGCTATGCGCATGATGAACCATGGCGCGTGGCCGGGGCCGCACTGGCGGTGGGCGCGCTGGTGGGCTTCCTGCTTGCACGCCGCTGATCCGGGCCGTCAGGGCTCGGTTGCACAACACGGGGGCTGCGCATGAACTGGCTTTCTCTTCTGGGGCTGGAGTCGCTGGTGGCCCGGTGGCGCGCCAATGTGATCGAAGGCGCCATTGCGGCCGAAGACCGGATGGACCTCGCCCGTCTGGAATGGCAGGATCAGAAACAACGCCTGCAGCAGATGCTGGTGTTGACCATCGTGGTGGCAGGGCTCACGGTGGTGGCCTTGATCATGCTTTCGTTGGCGGTGCTGGTTCATTTCTGGGATACCCCCCATCGCACGCTGGTGGCCTGGTTGGTCGCGGCCGTGTGGACTGTGGGATGGGCCGCGACGCTGATGTCGCTGGTTTCCGTGGTTCAGAAGGCGGGCAATGGCTTCGCCCTCACGCGCCGCGAACTCGCACAGGACTGGCGTGACATCAAGGAGCGTTTGTAATGGCGACGACCCCTTCATCTCCATCTCCCATGTCGCAGCCTGTGTTTCCCCCGCCGACGGCTGCCCAGCAGCGGGTGCTGGACCGCATTGCCCTGCAACGCGAACGTCTTCGCGCTCGCAGGGCTGCGCGGGCCCAGTCGCTGGCCTTGGCGCAGCGTGACCCTGGGGCAGGCGGCATGGACGAATCCATGGCGCTTCGCGCTGCAGGGTTTGCGCGGGAGCATCCCCTGGCGGTTGCGGCCATGGCAGGGGTTGCCTTGGTGGCAGGGCCGCGCCGCCTGATTCGTTGGGCGGGTGTGCTGCTGCCCATGTTGATGCGGCTGCGGCGCTAGGCCGGTGCTGCACGCACCTGCGCAAGGCGGCCTGCCTCTCGCAAACACAAAGAGCCGCTGATCACAGCGGCTCTTTGTGTTTCCGGTTCAGCGGGGCGACCTGGACTCAAACCATGGCTTTGATGGCCTTTGCGGCCTTCACCACCAAAGCGGGGCCTTCGTAGATCAGTCCGGTATAGATCTGCACCACGTCGGCGCCCGCGCGGACTTTGCTGACGGCATCCTCTGCGCTCATGATGCCGCCCACACCGATGATGGGAAAGCGGCTGCCCAGTGCGGCCCGCAACTGGCGGATGACCTGGTTGCTGGCCTCCAAAACCGGCGCTCCGCTCAGGCCGCCGGTCTCTCCTGCATGGCGCAGGCCTTGCACGGCAGTGCGGCTGATGGTGGTATTGGTCGCGATCACGCCGTCCATCCCGTGGCGTTGCAGTGTGGCGGCGATCACGGACACCTGGGCTTCGTCGAGGTCGGGGGCAATCTTCACAAACACCGGCACGCGGCGGCCATGCTGTGTGGCCAGGGCCTCACGCCTTTCGGCGATGGCACCCAGCAGGGCGTCCAGGGCAGCGTCGCTTTGCAGAGCGCGCAGGTTCTGGGTGTTGGGTGAGCTGATGTTGACTGTGACGTAGTCAGCGTGGGCGTAGACGCCCTCCAGGCAGGTCAGGTAGTCGCTGGTGGCATTCTCGATGGGGGTGGTGGCGTTCTTTCCGATGTTGAGGCCCAGCAGAAGGGGATGTTTGCGGCTTTGGGTGCGAAATTGCGCCTGCTGCACGTTGTGCAGGAAGGCGTCCAGGCCCTCGTTGTTGAAGCCCAGGCGGTTGATCAGCGCCCGGGCTTCGGGCAGGCGGAACATGCGCGGCTTGGGGTTGCCGGGCTGCGCCTTGGGCGTCACCGTGCCCACTTCGACAAAGCCGAAGCCCATGGCACCCAGCGCGTCGATGCAGCGGGCGTTCTTGTCCAGGCCTGCCGCCATACCCACGCGGTTGGGAAAAGTCAGGCCTGCCAGTTCCACGGGGTCGTCCACGGTTTCGTTGCACCAGGCCCACTGCAGCGGAGTGCGCTGCCCGCGTGCCAGCATGTCCATGGTGAGTTCGTGGGCGGTCTCGGCATCCATGCCAAAGAGAAAGGGGCGGGTGAGGGCGTAGGGGATCAGGGACATGGAGGGATAATTCCAGGATTACCCCTGATTTTCTCCCATGACGACCACTCCTTCCCTGACCCAAGACGAACTCAAGACCCTGGTAGGCCAAGCCGCACTGCAATATGTGGTGCCTGGCGAGATTGTGGGCGTAGGCACCGGCTCCACCGTCAACAAGTTCATTGACGCACTGGCTACCATCAAGGACCAGATCAAGGGTGCTGTCTCCAGCTCGGTGGCCAGCACGGAGCGGCTCAAGGCGCTCGGTATTCCAGTGTTTGATGCCAACGAAGTGGCTTCGCTTGCGGTCTACATCGACGGTGCCGACGAGATCGATGGCAAAGGCCATATGGTCAAGGGCGGTGGCGCTGCGCTGACGCGCGAGAAGATCGTCGCGGCACTGGCCACGCGTTTTGTGTGTATTGCCGATGAATCCAAGCTGGTCCAGGCGCTGGGGCAGTTTCCCTTGCCGGTCGAGGTGATCCCCATGGCTGCCAACCACATTGCACGGCGTTTTGCGGCGATGGGGGGGCAGGCGCAGCTGCGGATGCGGGATGGGCAACCCCTGGTGACCGACAACGGTCAACACATCCTGGATGTCCGTGGGCTCTCGATCGCGGACCCGTTGGCGTTTGAATCCGACATCAACCAGTGGCCGGGGGTGGTGACGGTGGGGGTTTTTGCCCACCAGAAGGCGTCTGTCTGCCTGTTGGGCACCGCACAGGGTGTGAAAACGCTCACCTACTGAGCATGAACTCCTGAGCAGTTTTTCCGGCAAAGAAAAAGGGGCCTGAATAGGCCCCTTTGTTTTGGCAGTTGGCCGCGCGTTCCCGCGCTCCGAGATCAGAACCGGATACCTGCGGGATTGCTGGGCGATGGCCCATCATTGACAGGTGCGGGCGGGCGTGCCCTGGATGGTGCTGCGGGCGCTGGGGCCGAGGCCGCTGCTGCGGGTTCTGCCGCCTTGACGGCCACCAGCGGCGTGGGCGCTGGCTGGCGGTAGTTTCGGGGCAGTGCGGATTGTTTCGGGTAGCCCGCAGCGTCCAGATACTGTACCCATTCCCCTTCGGAAAAGCCTGCGAGCTGCTGGCCGCCGATGGTGCCGAAGGGCAGGCCGGTACCGCCACTCAACCTTTGAAACGCCGCGATGTCTTCGTTGCTGGACACGGTGCGCTCGGTGAACGGGACACCCCGTGACGTGAGCAGGTTGCGCGCAGAGGTGCAGGGCGGGCAGTCGTTGCCGGTGTAGAGAGTGACCGGAAAGCGGTTGGCAACCTGGCGCAGCTCGTAGGGCAGCGCGCCGTTGGCAACAGCGGGCGCCTCGTTGGCCGTGCGGGCGGGCTGCGCGTTGGCATTGGCGTCGGCGGGAGGTCGGTCCGAAAACGTCACTTTGCCATCCGGGCCGACGATGCGGTAGACGCCTTGTGCTTGCACGCCGGCGCAGGCCAGTGTCATCAGCAAAGTCGCCAACAGGGGGGCGGTCAGTGGCTTGTGCATGTTCATTCTCCTTGCTCCTTCTTTGTCGTCAGGCCTGGGTGCAACGTGTGCATTTCAGGCCGTGGGTTCGGTTCGCTCAGGCAGTCGATTCTTCTGCCATGCCCTGGTGGCGCAGCAGGGCTTCCAGGCTGGGCTCGCGGCCCCGGAAGGCCTTGAACGATTCCATCGCAGGGCGGCTGCCACCGGCTTCCAGAATGGCCTGGCGGTAGCGGCGACCCGTTTCTATACTCGGCAGACCGTCGCTTCCCGCGGTTTCCTCGAAGGCTGCGTAGGCGTCTGCACTCAGTACCTCGGCCCATTTGTAGCTGTAGTAGCCAGCGGCATACCCGCCCGCAAAGATATGGCTGAAGGTGTGTGCCGTGCGGCTGAATGCCGGGGGCTGCAGCACGGCCACTTCGCGGCGCACCTGGTCCAGCAGAGGCATGATGTCCTGGGCCGGGTCGTGTTCGGTGTGCAGCAGCATGTCGAACAGCGAGAACTCAATCTGTCGCAGCGTCTGCATGCCGCTCTGGTAGTTCTTGGCGGCAATCATCTTGTCGAACAGCGCGCGGGGCAGGGGCTCGCCCGTGTCCACATGGGCCGTCATGTGCTTGAGCACATCCCATTCCCAGCAGAAGTTCTCCATGAACTGGCTGGGCAGCTCCACCGCGTCCCACTCCACGCCGCCAATGCCCGAGACGTCGCGCTCGTTCACCTGGGTAAGCATGTGGTGCAAGCCGTGGCCGAACTCGTGGAAGAGGGTGATCACGTCGTCGTGAGTGAGCAGCGGTGGCTTGCCGTCCACGCCGCTGGCGAAGTTGCACACCAGGTGCGCCACCGGGGTTTGCAGCACGCCCGTGTCGGGGCGCAGCCAGCGTGTGCGCACATCGTCCATCCATGCGCCGCCGCGTTTGCCGGTGCGTGCAGGTTGGTCGAGGTAGAACTGGCCCACCAGCTGGGTGCCCTTATGGGCGCCCTCCGGGTGCGTGCGCTCAATGCGGTAGAACTCAACGGCTGGGTGCCAGACGGCGGCCGTGTCGCGCCGGATGGACACTTCGAACAGGGTTTCGATGATCTTGAACAGGCCTGCCAGCACCTTGGGCGCCGTGAAGTACTTCTTGACCTCCTGCTCGCTGAAGGCGTAGCGCGCTTCCTTGAGCTTTTCGGAAATGTAGGGCCAGTCCCAGGCCTGCGGATTGGCCAGGCCCAGGTGTTCGGCGGCAAACGCGCGCAGGTCGGCGATGTCCTTCTCGGCGTAAGGGCGGGCGCGTCGGGCCAGATCACGCAGGAAGGTGATCACCTGCGCCGGTGATTGGGCCATCTTGGGCACCACGGACACTTCCCCAAAATTGGCGTAGCCCAGCAGTTGGGCCTCTTCGCGGCGCAGTGCCAGGATTTCGCTGATCAGCGCTGTGTTGTCGAATTTGCGTGCATCGCCCTCAGCCTGGTCGGAGGCACGGGTCACATAGGCGCGGTAGAGCTTCTCGCGCAGGTCGCTGCGCGCGGCAAACTGCATGACCGGCAGGTAGCAGGGCATCTTCAGGGTGAGCTTGTAGCCTTCCTTGCCGTCTGCCTGTGCTGCGGCCAGCGCGGCCTGTTGGACATCGTCTGGAATGCCATCGAGCTCTTCGGCCGTGGCGTAGTAAGCGTAGGCGTCGGTGGCATCGAGGGCGTTTTCGCTGAACTTCTGGCTCAGCTCGGCCTGGCGTTCCTGGATCTGCGCAAAACGCTCCTTGGCGGCACCGGTCAGCTCCGCGCCACTCAACACAAAGTTGCGCACCGCGTTCAGGTGTGCCTGCCGCTGCTCTGCAGTCAGGGTAGCGGGGTCGATGGCCTTGTACTTGGCGTACAGGCGTTCATCGGCACCCAGGCGCGTCCAGAACTCGGTGACCTTGGGCAAGGCGGCGTTGTAGGCTGCGCGCAGTTCAGGGGTGTCGGCCACGCTGTTGAGGTGGCTGATGCTGCCCCAGGCGGTGCCCAGCCTTTCGGTGGCCACATCCAGCACTTTCGCAATCGCATCCCAGCGGGCCGGAAAGTCGGGTGCGGTGACGGTCTCCAGCGCGGCATTGGCACGCTCCAGCAGAACATCCACGGCAGGCGCCACGTCCTGCGGTGTGATGCGGTCGAAATGGGGGAGGTCCGAGAAGTCGAGAAGGGCGTTGCTCATGCGAAATCAGATGGCGCCAGATGGCGCAGGTTCAAGTTGCAAAGCCGCCGACATCGACAGCACTGACCCAGGTCAGTGCCCTGCAGTGCGCTCAGCGGCTTCGATGGTGTTCACCAGCAGCATGGTAATGGTCATGGGGCCAACCCCGCCAGGCACGGGGGTGATCCAGCCGGCCACTTCCTTGACGCCGTCAAAGTCCACGTCGCCGCAGAGTTTGCCTTCGTCATTGCGATTCATGCCCACGTCAATCACCACCGCGCCAGGCTTGACCATGTCGGCGGTCAGCACATTGCGTTTGCCGACTGCGGCCACGATCACATCGGCCTGCAGGGTTTGAGCCTTGAGGTCCTGGGTGGCACTGTGGCAAATGGTGACGGTGGCGTTCTGGCCGAGCAGCATCAGCGCCATGGGTTTGCCCACGATGTTGCTGCGGCCGATGACCACGGCGTGTTTGCCCTTGAGGTGGTAGCCGATGCTTTCCAGCATCTTCATGCAGCCATAGGGTGTGCATGGCCAGAAGCCGGGCATGCCGGTCATCAGGGCCCCGGCGCTGGCGATGTGAAAGCCGTCCACATCCTTGGCGGGCGAGATGGCTTCGATCACCTTCTGCGCATCAATGTGTTTGGGCAGGGGCAACTGCACCAGGATGCCGTGAATGGCCGGATCGTTGTTGAGGGCCTCCACACGGGCCAGTAACGCGGCTTCGGTCATGTCGGCCTCGTACTTTTCGAGGACGGAGTACAAGCCGCTGTCTTCGCAAGCCTTGACCTTGTTACGCACATACACCTGGCTGGCAGGGTTGTCGCCCACCAAGACAACGGCCAGCCCGGGGGTGACGCCACGGGTTTTCAGGGAGGCGGCGCGTTGCGCCACGTCGGCGCGCAGTTGGCGGGAAAGGGCGTTGCCGTCGATGAGTTGGGCTGTCATGTCAGAGAATATGAGTCAAATTGGTCTCTAGCGCTTTATCAGCAAGCGCGAGAAGCTATCAAAATGTGAGTATCAACCCTTGGGGGCGTTTTGGCCGAGGGCGATCTTGAGCAGGTCGGCCACGGTGTTGGCGTTGAGCTTCTCCATGATGTTGGCACGGTGCGCCTCCACCGTCTTGATGCTGATGCCCAGGTCGTCGGCAATCTGCTTGTTCAGGCGACCGGCCACGATGCGTTCGAGCACCTGGGCTTCGCGGCTGGTCAGCTTGGACAGCAGGGCATCGCGGCTGGCGGCCTGCTGGTAGCCGGCGAAGGCTTCGCGGGCGTGGTCGAGCATGCGCTCGACGAGTCCGACCAGTTCTTCTTCGTCAAAAGGCTTCTGGATGAAATCCAGCGCGCCTTTCTTCATGGTGTTCACGGCCATGGGCACATCGCCGTGGCCTGTAATGAACACGATGGGCAGGGGGGACTTGCGCTCGATCAGTCGATCCTGAAGCTCCAGGCCCGTCATGCCGCCCATGCGGATGTCCACAATCAGGCAGGCGACTTCGCGGGGGTCGTAGCGTGAGAGAAAGGTCTCGGCCGAATCAAAGCAACGCACCCGGTAGTCCTTGCCTTCCAGCAGCCACTGCAGGGAATCGCGAACTGCCTCGTCGTCGTCCACAACGTAGACAGTGCCTTTTTTC
Source organism: Acidovorax sp. FG60 (assembly GCF_057808995.1). Taxonomy (NCBI): domain Bacteria; kingdom Pseudomonadati; phylum Pseudomonadota; class Betaproteobacteria; order Burkholderiales; family Comamonadaceae; genus Acidovorax; species Acidovorax sp. FG60. The sequence goes on along the minus strand of NZ_JBMDJC010000010.1, from coordinate 199,583 downwards.
GGAATCAAGCTCATGCAATTGTCCTTGGTTTTTGAATGTTTGCTACAGAATTTGTAGTGGCATCAGCAGGCTTGGCAAGCGGCAGCCAGAAGGAGAACTTGCAGCCCGTGACCTCGGATCCATTGTAGAGGTTCTCCGCAAGCATCCTGCCCTGGTGCGACTCGACGATGCTGCGGCACAGATTGAGGCCCATGCCCATGCCTTCTTCCTTGGTGGAGAAGAAGGCTTCGAAGAGGCGCTCCAGCACTTCGGGGGCCAGGCCCTTGCCGGTGTCCTGCACCGAAAATTCCACCACTTCGCGGTCTTCGACGTGTTTGGGCACCACGCGCAGTTCCACGCTGCGACCCGACGGTGGACGGTTGGCGTGCTGGATGGCTTCGGCGCCGTTCTTCATCAGGTTGACCAGCACCTGCTCGATCAGGATGGTGTCCACCATCACAGGCGGCAGGCGGGCGGCCACATAGTGCGTCAGGCGCACGTTGTGTCGGCGCAGCTCGATGTCGGCCAGCTCCACGGCTTCGTCGACCATCGAATGCACGTCGGCCAGGGTGCGGTTGGGCTCGCTCTTCTTCACAAAGGCCCGGATGCGCTGGATGATCTGGCCCGCGCGCTGGGCCTGGTGGGCGGTCTTTTGCAGTGCCGTGAGCAGCGCTTCTTCGGTCAGCTGGCCACTCTGGATGCGCGAGACCATGCCACTGCAGTAATTGTTGATGGCCGTGAGCGGCTGGTTCAATTCGTGCGCCACGCTGGAGGCCATCTCGCCCATGGTGATGAGGCGGCTGACGGATTGGGCGCGCTCGGCCTGGCGCGCCGCCTGCTCTTCGGCCTGGCGGCGGGGGGTGATGTCGGTGGCAATCACCATCTGGGCCAGTCGGCCGTCCACCCAGTTGAGGTAGCGCGAGCGTACTTCGAGCCACTTTCCCAGGTCGGGCAGGTAGATTTCGGCGTTCTCGGTGCGGGCGCTGGTGAGTGGGTCGGTGGGCAGTCCCATGAGTCCGTCTTCGTCGTCCATGCCCGTGTGCTCCGTGCCCGCTACTGGCACCACGCCCGCCTGCGCCACCAGCTGCAGGTGGCCGCCCGTCTGCGAGCCGAACCATTGGCGGTAGAGCTTGTTGGCGAACAGCAGTTCTTCGCTGCCCAGCGGGGCCACCGACACCGAGGCGTCCAGCGATTCCAGGACGATGGTGAAGCGCTCGTGCGATGCGGAAAGCTGTTCGCGGATGCGGTTGGGCTCGGTGATGTCCGTCATCGAGGTCATCCAGCCCGTCTGCTGGCCGTGTGCATCGATCAGGGGCGACACATACAGTCGCGCATCGAAGAGCGTGCCGCTTTTGCGCCGCACCCGCACCTGAAAGCCGCCGACGATGGTTTTGCCCGACAGTTCGTCGCGCAGCTTGGCGTGCAAGGCTTCGTGGTCGGAGTCGGGCCAATAGGGGAAGGGTGCTTTCAGGCCCACCAATTCGGCCTCGCTCCAGCCAGTCATCTGGCAGAAAGCGGCGTTCACATAGGTAATGCGGCCTTCCATGTCCAGCGCGCGCATGCCCGTCAGGATGGAGTTCTCCATCGCGCGGCGGAAGTTCGTCTCTGCCACCAGGGCCTGCTGGGCCTGCATGCGGCGGCGGGTGTGGCGCCAGGTGGCGATCAGCATCCAGGCCGTCATCGCGCTCAGCGTGCCCACCAGCCAGAACAGCCCGCTGCCCACCACGCCCAGCGAGGTGCGGTAGGCCTGCGCCTTGAGCACCAGCCCGTTGCCCACCGGGGAGACGGGGACCTCGTATTCGTTGGCTCGGGGTGACCAAGGCAGGAGCTGTGTGGCCGTGTTGCGCGGTCCCAGAGGGGTTCCGGCCAGCACCTGGTTCTTGCCATCGAGCAGCGTGACGGCGTAGCGTGCCAGCACCTCGGTCGGCGTGCCGTAGCGCAGCAGGCTGTCGATGGAGTATTCGCCCAGCACCACCCCGCTGAATTTGCCCTGGTTGTTCAAAGGCACCTGCAGCTGGAGCAGCGGGGTTGAATCGCCCGAGGTTGCGGCCGGCTGGGCGTACACCGGCTGTTGCAGGTCGCGGGCCAGGCCAAAGGTGTCGGCCGTGTCGCCGGGTTTGAGCACTTCGCCGGCAATGCGCAACTCGCTGCTGGCCAGCGTGGGCGCTGCATGGCTGGCACGGATGCGGCGGCGCTCGTCGATCCACGTGATCGCCTGCAGTTCGGGGTATTGGCTGATCAGGCTTTCGGCGCGGCTCACAAACTCTGTGCGTTCCAGCTCCTGGTTGGACAGGTCACGCGCAATGCGCATGAGCTGTTCTTGCCGCTCCAGCAGCCGCAGGCGCACACGCTGTTGCGCGTATTCCACGTCACGCCGTAGGGCTTCTTGTTCGCGCTCGGCCTCTTCGGCGCGCAAATACCAGAACGCCGCCACGATGGCGGCCAGAAACATCAGCACGGCAGCCAAGGGTGCCAGCGCTGCAAACCGGTCCTGCCGGGTTGGCGACAACCCGCGCCACCACTTGCGCCACCAGCGGGCGGGCGCCGCCACGACCATGGCTGTGGGGGAGGGGTGAGGGGGCAGGAAATCCATCCTTCAAGTGTAGGGGAGCCGCAGCCCGGAATCCGGGGCACGTGCAATGTGCGTTCGCAGCATTTTCTTGCAATATGAAATGCATGGGCACCATTTGAAATTCTAAAAAAATATGCGAAACTAGAGCCAACGTACTAAATTGCTGCCACACCTACAGGAGACAAAGCATGTCAGCTCAGCCCGACCCTCAGGCCGGAAACGGCAACGCGCCCGCCACCGATACCGACCAACAGGAAACCCGTGAGTGGATGGATGCGCTGTCCGCCGTCATCGACAAAGAGGGGGCCGAGCGCGCCCACTACCTGTTGGAGCAATTGCTGGAACACGCCCGCCAGAACAGCGTGGACCTGCCGTTCTCGGCCAATACCGGCTACGTGAACACCATCGAGCCCAGCCAGGAGGCACGCAGCCCCGGCAACCTTGAAATCGAACAGCGCCTGCGCGCCTACATGCGCTGGAACGCCATGGCCATGGTGGTCAAGGCCAACCGCCATCACCCGCCCGAAGGTGGCGATCTGGGCGGCCACATCGGCTCCTTTGCCTCGCTGGCCAGCATGTTTGGCGCGGGCTTCAACCATTTCTGGCACGCCGAGAGCGAAAATCACGGCGGTGACCTGCTTTACATCCAGGGCCACGTATCGCCCGGTATTTATGCCCGCGCCTACCTGGAAGGCCGCCTGAGCGAAGAGCAGTTGCTCAACTTCCGCCAGGAAGTGGACGGCAAGGGCCTGTCGAGCTACCCGCACCCCAAGCTCATGCCCGAGTTCTGGCAGTTCCCCACGGTGTCGATGGGCCTGGGCCCGCTGATGGCCATCTACCAGGCGCGTTTCCTCAAGTACCTGCATGCCCGCGGCATCGCCAATACCGAAAACCGCAAGGTCTGGGTGTTCTGCGGCGATGGTGAAATGGACGAGGTCGAATCCCTGGGCGCCATTGGCCTGGCAGCGCGTGAGAAGCTCGACAACCTTGTGTTTGTCATCAACTGCAACCTGCAGCGCCTGGATGGCCCCGTGCGTGGCAACGGCAAGATCATTCAAGAACTCGAAGGCGAGTTCCGTGGCGCGGGCTGGAACGTCATCAAACTCATCTGGGGCAAGGGCTGGGACGAGTTGCTCGCCAAAGACCATGATGGTGCGCTGCGCAAGCTCATGATGGAAACCAACGACGGCGACTACCAGGCCATGAAGGCCAACGACGGCGCCTACGTGCGCAAGAACTTCTTCGGCCGCGACCCTCGCACCCTGAAGATGGTCGAGCACATGACCGACGACGAGATCTGGAACCTGCAGCGCGGCGGCCACGATTCGCAAAAGGTCTATGCCGCATTCCATGCCGCTCAAAACCATGGCGGCCAGCCTTCCGTCCTGCTGGTCAAGACCGTCAAGGGCTTTGGCATGGGCAAGATTGGCGAAGCCAAGAACACGGTTCACCAAACCAAGAAGCTCAGCGACGAAGACATCAAGGCCTTCCGCGATCGCTTCAACATCCCGATCCCCGACAGCCAACTTGCCGAACTGCCCTTCTACAAGCCCGCCGACGACACCCCGGAAATGAAGTACCTGCACGAGCGCCGCAAGGCCTTGGGCGGCTACCTGCCACACCGTCGCGTGAAGGCCGACGAGAGCTTCACCGTGCCTGCGCTGGACACCTTCAAGGCCATCCTGGAGGCTACACCCGAGGGCCGCGAAATCTCCACCACGCAAGCTTACGTGCGCTTTCTCACGCAGCTGCTGCGCGACCAGGCCCTGGGCCCGCGCGTGGTGCCCATCCTGGTGGACGAAGCCCGTACCTTCGGCATGGAAGGCCTGTTCCGCCAGATCGGCATCTACAACCCCGCAGGTCAGCAGTACACCCCGGTCGATAAAGACCAGGTCATGTACTACAAGGAAGACAAGGCCGGCCAGATCCTGCAAGAGGGCATCAACGAAGCCGGCGGCATGAGCAGCTGGATCGCGGCGGCCACCAGCTACAGCACGAACAACCGGATCATGATCCCGTTCTACGTGTACTACTCGATGTTCGGCTTCCAGCGCATTGGTGACCTGGCCTGGGCGGCGGGTGACATGCAAGCCCGTGGATTCTTGCTGGGCGGCACCTCAGGCCGCACCACGCTCAACGGTGAAGGCCTGCAGCACGAAGATGGCCACAGCCACATCCTGGCCAACACCATCCCCAACTGCGTGAGCTACGACCCGACCTTTGCGCACGAAGTCGCGGTGATCATGCACGACGGCATGAAGCGCATGGTCGAGCGCCAGGAAAACGTCTTCTACTACCTGACGCTGCTGAACGAAAACTACCCCATGCCCGGCCTGCAACCCGGCACCGAAGAGCAGATCATCAAGGGCATGTACCTGTGCAAACAGGCGCCCGCACTGCCCAAGGATGCGCCCACCGTGCAACTGCTGGGCAGCGGCACCATCTTGCGCGAATCGTTCTTTGCGCAAGAACTGCTTGAAAAGGACTGGGGCGTGGCCGCCTCGGTGTGGAGCTGCCCAAGCTTCAACGAACTGACCCGCGACGGCCAGAACGCCGAGCGCTGGAGCCTGCTGCACCCGACCGAAGAAGCGAAGGTGCCTTTCGTCACGCAGCAACTGTCCGCATCGCAAGGTCCCGTGGTCGCGTCCACTGACTACATGAAGGCCTACGCCGAGCAGATTCGTCCGTTCATCCCCAAGGGCCGCACCTACAAGGTGCTGGGCACCGACGGCTTTGGCCGCAGCGACTTCCGCAGCAAGCTGCGCGAGCATTTCGAGATCAACCGCCACTACATCGTGGTCGCTGCGCTCAAGGCGCTGAGCGAAGACGGCATCCTGCCCGCCACCAAGGTGGCTGAGGCGATCGCCAAGTACAACATCCAGGCCGACAAGGTCAACCCGCTGTACGCGTAAACCGAACGGAGACAACAATGGCATTGGTAGACATTCAAGTCCCGGACATCGGGGATTTCGACGAAGTGGGCGTGATCGAACTGCTGGTCAAGGTGGGCGACACGGTCAAGGCCGAGCAGTCGCTCATCACTGTCGAGTCTGACAAGGCATCGATGGAGATTCCGTCCAGCCACGCAGGCGTGGTCAAGGAACTCAAAATCGCCCTGGGCGACAAGGTCAAGCAGGGCTCTGTGATTGCCGTGGTCGAGTCGGCAGACGCGGTTGCCTCAGCCCCGGCTGCTGCGCCAGCCCCTGCCGCTGTTGCACCCGCCCCCGTTGCGGCCGCTGCGCCAGCACCGGTTGCACCCGCTGCAGCCCCTGCAACTGCAGGCCCGGTGGAAGTGCGCGTGCCCGACATTGGCGACTTCAAGGACGTGGCCGTCATTGAGTTGCTGGTCAAGGTGGGCGACACCATCAAGCTCGAACAATCGCTGTTCACCGTCGAATCCGACAAGGCCTCCATGGAGATTCCGTCGCCCGCCGCTGGCGTGGTCAAGGAGCTCAAGGTCAAGATTGGGGACACCGTCAACATCGGCGACTTGGTGGCCTTGCTGGAAGGGGTGGCGGGCAGTGCGCCAGCTGCCGCTGCAGCGCCCGCAGCGCCGGCGGCGGCTCCCGCTGCTGCGCCTGTTGCAGCCCCCGCACCGGTTGCAGCAGCCGTTGCACCGGTCGCCGCTACGGCCTCCGTGCCCGCCCACCAGCCTGGCACGCCCACAGCGGGCCTGCCGCACGCATCGCCCTCGGTGCGCAAGTTCGCCCGCGAGCTGGGTGTGCCCATCGATGAAGTCAAGGGCAGTGGCCCCAAGGGCCGTATCACGCAAGACGACGTGCAGTCCTTCACCAAGCAGGTGATGGCGGGTGCCACCCAAACCAAGGCGCAGGCTGCCAAGGCGCCTGCCGCATCCGGTGGCTCTGGCGGTTCCGGTGTGGGCCTGGATCTGCTGCCCTGGCCCAAGGTCGACTTCACCAAGTTCGGCCCCGTCGAGCGCAAGGACCTCTCGCGCATCAAGAAGATCAGTGGCGCCAATCTGCACCGCAACTGGGTCGTCATCCCGCACGTCACCAACCACGACGACGCGGACATCACCGACCTCGAAGCCTTCCGCGTGCAGTTCAACAAAGAGAACGAGAAGAGTGGCGTCAAGGTCACCATGCTCGCCTTCATGATCAAGGCCGCCGTGGCCGCGCTCAAGAAGTTCCCCGAGTTCAACAGCTCGCTCGACGGCGACCAGCTGGTGCTCAAGCAGTACTTCCATATCGGCTTTGCGGCCGACACGCCCAACGGCCTCGTTGTGCCCGTCATCCGCGACGCCGACAAGAAGGGCATCGTCCAGATCTCGCAAGAGATGGGCGACCTGGCCAAGAAGGCGCGCGACGGCAAGCTCGGTCCGGCCGACATGACCGGTGGCTGCTTCTCCATCAGCTCGCTGGGCGGCATTGGCGGGCGCTACTTCACGCCCATCATCAACGCGCCCGAAGTCGCCATCATGGGCGTGTGCAAGAGCAGCATCGAACCGAAATGGGACGGCAAGCAGTTCGCACCGCGCCTGATGCTGCCGCTGTCGCTCAGCTGGGACCACCGCGTGATCGATGGCGCGGCCGCCGCACGCTTCAACGTGTACTTTGCCTCGCTGCTGGCGGACTTCCGCCGCATCGTGATGTAACGGAAGGGCAAGACACACCATGGCAATCATCGACATCAAGGTGCCCGACATCGGCGACTTCGCCGAAGTGGCCATCATCGAAGTGCTGGTCAAACCCGGCGACACCATCAAGGCCGAGCAAAGCCTGATCACCGTGGAGTCCGACAAGGCCTCCATGGAGATCCCCTCCAGCCATGCTGGCGTGGTCAAGGAGCTGAAAGTGAAGCTTGGCGACAAGATCGCCGAAGGCTCGGTGGTGCTGACGCTGGAAGTGCAGGGCGCGGCAGCTCCAGCGCCTGCTACAGCCCCGGCACCCGCAGTTTCTGAGCAAAAACAGGCCCCACCGCCCGCCCCACAAGCGCAAGCAGCTATCAATTTAGTAGCATCCAGCTTTGCAGGCACTGCCGATATGGACTGCGACGTGCTCGTGCTCGGCGGCGGCCCCGGCGGCTACTCGGCTGCCTTCCGCGCGGCCGATCTGGGCCTCAAGGTCATCATCGTCGAGCGCTACGCCACCCTGGGCGGCGTGTGCCTGAACGTGGGTTGCATCCCGTCCAAGGCCCTACTGCACGTGGCAGCCGTCATGGACGAAGTGAGTCACATGGCCGACCTGGGCGTGGACTTTGGCGCCCCTGCCGTCAACATCGACAAGCTGCGCGGCCACAAGGAAAAGGTCATCGGCAAGCTCACCGGTGGCCTGGCCGCCATGGCCAAGATGCGCAAGGTGACCACCGTGCGCGGCTACGGAGCCTTTGTCGGCGCCAACCACCTCGAAGTGGAAGAAACCACCGGCACCGCGCAGGAGAAGACGGGTAGCAAGAAGGTCATCGCCTTCAAGAAGGCCATCATCGCCGCCGGCAGCCAGGCCGTGCGCCTGCCCTTCATGCCAGACGATCCACGCGTGGTCGACTCCACCGGCGCCCTGGCGCTCAAGGAAGTGCCCAAGCGCATGCTGATTTTGGGCGGCGGCATCATCGGCCTCGAAATGGGCACCGTGTACAGCACGCTGGGCGCGCGCCTGGATGTGGTCGAGATGATGGACGGCCTGATGCAGGGCGCCGACCGCGACCTCGTCAAGATCTGGCAGAAGATGAATGCCAAGCGCTTCGACAACATCATGTTGAAGACGAAAACGGTGGGCGCCGAAGCGACACCGGAAGGCATCAAGGTCACGTTCGCCCCGGCAGAAGAGGGCGGCACCGCCCCCGAGCCGCAGGTGTATGACTTGGTGCTGCAGGCTGTGGGCCGCACACCCAACGGCAAGAAGATTGCCGCCGAAAAGGCAGGCGTTGCCGTGACGGACCGTGGCTTCATCAACGTCGACATCCAGATGCGCACCAACGTGCCGCACATCTTCGCCATCGGCGACATCGTGGGGCAGCCCATGCTGGCGCACAAGGCGGTGCATGAGGCGCATGTGGCGGCAGAAGTGATTGCTGGTGAACTGCAGGGCAACAAGGAACTGGCCTCCGCCGCCTTCAACGCCCGCGTGATTCCGTCGGTGGCCTACACCGACCCCGAAGTGGCATGGGTGGGCCTTACCGAAGACCAGGCTAAGGCGCAAGGCATCAAGGTCAAGAAGGGCCTGTTCCCCTGGACGGCCTCCGGCCGCGCCATCGCCAACGGCCGCGACGAGGGCGTGACCAAGCTGCTGTTCGACGACTCGCCAGAGGCCCATGGCCACGGCAAGATCCTGGGCGGCGGCATGGTGGGCACGCATGCCGGCGACATGATCGGCGAGATTGCCCTGGCCATCGAGATGGGCGCCGACGCCGTGGACATCGGCAAGACCATCCACCCGCACCCCACGCTGGGAGAAAGCATCGGCATGGCGGCGGAGATTGCGCACGGCAGCTGCACGGATGTTCCGCCGCAGAAGAAATAAGTAGCCAGCTTCTCAGCTTCTAGCTAGTAGACAAAGCCCGAACCGGTAACGGTTCGGGCTTTTGCGCATTGCGCGCCCCTGCAATCGTTGCAAAATGTTGCTGATTGGTATTGACTGAAGCGATCGCCGGTCTCCCAGGCGGGCGTACGACGACCACCAGCAGATTGTTGATCTGGAAGCAGGATGCCCGTAACGCCAACCATCGCCGCTCAGCCTGACGATGACCCGAACCTTGCCTGGGTGCTGCTGGGTAAGGGGCTGGACCTGTATCAGGATGCCGTACTTATACTGGGCGAAGAGGGCCGCTTCGTCTATGTGAACGATGCCGCCACCCGCGCCCTGGAATACAGCCGCGAGGCGCTGCTGACGATGGGGCCGCCGGACATCGATCCGAACATTTCCAGGGAGCGGTGCCAGGAAATACTGCAAAGCCCGGAGGGCCAGGCTTTTGTCATCGACACGGTGCACAAGACCCAGAGCGGCAAACAGATTGCCGTGCAGGTGCACGGTGTGACGCTGCGGCGGGAGGGGCGCTTGTTTGCCGTCTCCATCGTTCGCGACATGTCGGAAGCCCAACGAATGCAGGAGGCCCTTCAGCAGCGCCAGCAGTATTGGCGCACCCTGCTGGACGAGTTCCCATTTTTTGTCTGGCTCAAGGACGAGCACAGCCGTTTGCTGGCAGCCAATATCGCGTACGCCAGAGTGGCGCGGGTGGCCTCCACGGCGGAACTGGAGGGCCGGACTGAATTCGATTTCTTCCCCAAGGATTTGGCGGAAACGTATGTGGCCGACGACAAGGCTGTCATGGCGGCGGGCGTGGCCCACTACGTGGAAGAGCTGTACGTCGATGAGCACGGGCAGCGGCGCTGGATGGAGGTGTGGAAGTCTCCGCTGCACCAGCATGGCAAGGTGGTGGGCACGGTGGGATATTCCAGAGATATCACGGACCGCAAGCACACCGAGAGTGAACTTCAGAAAGCGCTGGCCTTTGCCCAGGGGGTGATTGATGCCTTTCCGGATTTGTTGTTCGAAACCGACCGGGAAGGCCGTTACCTGAATATCTGGACGCGCAACCCCGAGTTATTGGCGGCCAGCCGGGAGGCTTTGCTGGGGCGGACGCTGCAGGAAGTGCTGTCTCCTGAAAGTGTGGCGATTGCCGAGATGGCGTTTGCGGAGGCAGAGCACAAAGGCGTGTCGTTGGGCCATGTCATATCGGTTGCGACCTCTCTGGGCCCGCGCTGGTTTGAACTGTCGGTATCGCAAATGCGCACCAGCGTGGATGCGCGCCCACATTTCATTACGGTCTCCCGCGATGTAACGCAACGGCTGGAACTGCAGGATGAGCTGACCTTGCGGGAGCGTGAGTACCGTACCCTGGTCGAAAACTCTCCCGATGTGATTGCCCGTTTTGATCTTCAGTTCGGCTGCCGGTATGCCAACCCGGTGTTGCTGAAGGCGGTGGGGCGGCTTGACACCGGCGCGCTGGGATGCTCGCCCCATGCGCTCTGGGGGCAAGAGGTTGGGGCAAAGTTGGCGCAACATCTGGTGCAGGTGGTGGACAGCAAGACGCCTGTCGAGTTGGAGCTGCAATGGTCCGATGCGCTGGGGCGCCGAATCTGCAGTTTGGTGAGTTTGACCCCCGAGTTGGACGACGACGCCAGCGTCTCGAGCGTGTTGCTGGTGGGGCGGGATATCGGTGAACTGAAGGCCTACCAGGACAAGGTCCACCAGATGGCTTTCTACGACGCGCTGACGGGGATGCCCAACCGCGTGCTGTTCCATGACCGGCTGGCGCAAATGCTGAAGGATGCGGCCTACCACCGCGCTCAGGCGGGTGTGATGGTGGTGGACCTGGACCGCTTCAAGCAGATCAACGACACCATGGGCCATGCGGCGGGAGACGCGTTGCTCAAGGAGGTCTCCCTGCGCCTGCGCGCCAGTGTGCGCACTTATGACACCGTAGCCAGGCTGGGAGGGGACGAGTTCGGCATGCTGTTGCCAAAGATCCATACCGGCAGCCATCTGGCGCGTGTGGCGGGGAAGGTGAAGACCGCCTTCAACCAGAGCTTTTGGCTGGAGGGGCAGGAAATTTTCGTCTCCTGCAGTGTCGGTATTGCGGTGTACCCGACGGACAGCGAGACGGCAGAAGAGCTGCTCAAGTACGCAGATTCGGCGATGTACTCCGCCAAACGCTCCGGGCGAAACAGCTTCCGGTTTTACTCCAGGGATATGACCGAGCATGCCCAGCAGCGGCTGACCCTGGAGTTCGACCTGCGCCGAGCGCTCCAGCGCGGTGAACTGGCGCTGCACTACCAGCCCAAGGTGCTGCTGGCGTCCGGCGCAACGGTCGGCTGTGAGGCGCTTTTGCGCTGGACGCATCCTCGCCTGGGCCAGGTGTCTCCGGAGTTGTTCATCCCGGTGGCAGAAGACGCTGGCTTGATCAACCAGCTGGGCGCCTGGGTGTTGCGCGAATCCTGCTCGACCGCCGTCGCCTGGAATGCCGGGGCCACACAGCCACGCAAGGTGGCGGTCAATCTGTCGGCCCGTCAGATCCAGGCCTCCGGCCTGGTGGCGCAGGTGAAGGAAATCGTGTCCGAAACGCGTTGCAAACCCCAGTGGCTGGAGTTTGAGATTACCGAGAGCCTGCTTCTTGACGAGGACGGTGTTGCAGTCAAGGCTCTGCAGGCCCTGCGCGACATGGGGGCCACCATCGCGATCGATGACTTCGGCACCGGGTATTCGGCGCTGTCCTATCTGGCCCGCTTCCCCATCGATACGCTCAAAATCGACAAATCGTTCATCCACTCCGCGACCACCGACCATTTCAGGGCCGAGCTCATCAAGGCCATCTTGTCGATCGCGCGCTGCTTGAACCAGGAGGTGGTGGCGGAAGGCGTGGAAACGCCCGAGCAGGCAGACTTCCTGGCGGCGGAAGGATGCCAGTTGGCTCAGGGCTTTCTGTTCAGCAAAGCGGTGCCACGAGAGCAGTTGCTGGGCATGTTTGGCGCCTGACAGGAGCCCGCTGGGCTGGCCACGATCCGCCCGCACCGCGCAGCTCTGCATGGGCTGCTGCAGGGGGCTTTTTTCGCCTGGAAGATGATCAAAGGCGCATTTGGCTCATTGTTACAGGTGGAAACTGACATGGGGTCGGGCGATTCAATCCAGTATTCTCGACAACACACTTGCTCCGGACTGGGCTCCCACGCCCAGTTGCCGTGAATACAGTGAAGAAGGCGCAAGCCAATTTTGGCTTGGCGCCCACAAACCAGGGAGTCGACTTTGAAATGGATGAACTTGGCCCGCCTAACCGGGCACGCAGTAACGTTTGCGAGTCTCGTAGCTTTGCAGGCTTGTGGCGGTTCCGGCGGAGGAGACAACGTCAGCCCACCACCGGCAGTGGCTGGAAAAATCGCCCTGTTTGCGGGTGACGTGGGGGGCGTTGGAAACCTGGATGGAGCTCGCGGCAACGCAACCTTCTATGGCATCCAAAGTCTGACGGTGGACCCTGCAGGCAATCTCATGGTGGCCGAGGTTGGCAACCACGCGGTGCGCAAAATTTCTTCTGACGGCACCGTGAGTACCGCTGCCGGTGGCGATATGGTCGCGGCATTCGCTGACGGGCAAGGGGTAGCCGCCAAGTTTCTGAATCCGCAATTTATTGCGGCGGACACCAAGGGCAACTGGTACGTTTCTGACAACGGAGAATACATACGCAAGGTGACGCCTCAAGGCGTGGTTACCACGCTGGCAAACGTCTCGACCAATTGGAACTGCCAGAGTTCATCGATGGTTTTCTGCCATGTTGGCAAACCTTTGGCGGTGGACGTTGCGGGTACGGTGTATTTCACCGCCAATAACCAGCTGCGCAAGCTGGGGGCAAACGGCCAAATGGAGACTTTGGTCAATGCCATCAGTTCGCGGGGGCTACCCACTCCGGCGTTTTCGTTTGTCTACCTGGCCTCTGGCTTGGTGGTGGATGCACAGGGGACGATCTATATCGCTGACCGTAACCAGCCTGTGATTCGCAAAGTCTCGCCTGCGGGCGAGATGACGATACTGGCCGGCTCGGAAGAGTCAAGCCAGGCTGTGGACGGGCAGGGTAGCGCTGCGCGTTTTGTGGAACTTCAAGCCATCACGATAGATGCCGTGGGCAACTTGTACGTGTTGGAAGGCAACGGTGCTATCCGTAAAGTTACGCCTGCTGGTTTGGTCTCCACTGTTCGGCGGCCAACACAGACATGGAGTTCAGGCTGGTCGTACAGCTTTACCGGGTTTGCACGGGATGCAGCTGGAAACTTCTACCTGTCTGCGCTCGGTGCTGGCGGAAATGCACCTGTTTTTGGGAATACTGCCATCCTGAAAATTGATGCTCAAGGTGTTGAAAGTGTTTATGCGGGCCACAAGGGACTGGAAGGTGAGGGGGATGGAATTGGCAGCGCTGCACAGTTCTCTGATCCGCGCAGCCCATCCATCGATGGGAATGGCAATCTGGTCGTACTCGACCGGTTCGTTAATCCCAACAGCCACTTGTCGGGCCACATTGACGACTCCTACTCTCTGCGCCGCATAAGCCCAGAAGGCGGCACAACGAGTATCGTTCGCATGGAATATCAAAATGCGATGAGCGGAGCGGCCGTAGATCGACGAGGCAATACATATGTCGGCGGTGGGAAGCGCATTCGAGTGATTGCTCCCGACGGCACAGTCCAATCATTCTTTGAAGGCAGCGAGAGTCTTCCCGATGGATTGAAGGTGTTGGCGGTAGATAGCTCCGGTGCGGTGTATGTAGCCGCAGGCTCAACAGTACCGGCCGCAGGCCTGCCTATTTTTGTGCCCACAAGGCCGTATGGAGCAATTTACAAGATCAATTCGGACAAGACCGTGAGTCTGCTGGCTGGCAGGGCGGGCGTTCAGGGCCTGGTGGATGGCATGGGGGATTCCGCTCGGTTTTCTTCCATTGGCGGTGGCGCGCTGGACTCTGCAGGTAATCTGTATGTGGCGGATCCCGCCAATCATGTGGTCCGCAAAGTTACTCCAGCGGGCTTGGTCAGCACCATCGCCGGTCAACCCGGCGTTCTTGGCTACAACGATGGGGCGGCGGCGCAGGCTAAATTCTGGTTCCCCGTGGATGTCAAGATCGATGGTCAGGACAACTTGTATGTGGCTGATCGCAACAATGCTTTGGTGCGCAAGATCACTACCAGTGGTGTGGTGAGCACCGTAGTTGGCACGGTTGGAAAGTACGGTTTTGTACCTGGCGCCTTGCCGAGTGTGATTCCTCCCCCAGAAGGCATTGCGCTGAAAGACTCCGCGCTCTTTATTACGACGCGCAATGGGGTGTTGAGGGCTGATCTGTAACACAGAAGAGGCTGGCGCTCATTCTGCGTGCGGGATGGCTGCTGGCAGCCCGCTGTAGCGAATTCAAGTCGCCTCCTTGGGGGCTGCGTCAAAGTGCCCGGACAAAAGTCGTGGAAAATAGAGGGTTTTCTGCCGCTACCTCTGGGGCAGAACATCCGCCCGGCCTCCCAATCACTTTTGCTCCTCTGAGCTTGTCCATGTCAGACGTCAACCCCTCCAAGATCTCTGTCGAGAAAATCGGCGGCACCTCCATGACCGCCTTTGGCGATGTGCTGCGCCACATCATGCTGCACGATCCCAAGCGCATTTATGGCCGGATCTATGTGGTGTCTGCCTACTCTGGCGTGACGAACCAGTTGCTGGAGCACAAGAAGACGGGCGAGCGCGGCATCTACGCCCTGTTTGCAGAGGGCAAGGGCTACCAGGACGCCTTGACCCAACTGGCCGCCAGCCTGAAAAAGCTGAACGCGGGCTATGCCGACCTGGGCCTGCCGCTGGATGTGGCCGATGCCTTCATCGACCAGCGCATTGGCCAGGCGCGTGAATATCTGAACGCCATGCAGCACGTGCTGGCCAGCGGCTATCTGAGCCGCAAGGATGTGCTGCTGGCCGCGCGGGAAGTGCTGGCCTCCATTGGCGAGTCGCACAGCGCGTTCAACTCGGTCGAGATCCTCAAGGTCAATGGCGTCAACGCCATCCTGATGGACCTGGCCGGTTTTGACGACAATGAAGCCTGGACCATTGATGAGCGCATTGCGCAAAGCTTCAAGGGCCTGGACCTGAGCGACAAGGTGGTGGTGGCCACTGGCTATACCAAGGGCACCGAAGGCATCATGCGCGAGTTTGACCGCGGTTATTCCGAGGTCACCTTCAGCAAGATCGCCGTGGAAGTGCGCCCCGCCGAGGCCGTGATCCACAAGGAATTCCACCTCTCGTCCGCCGACCCCAACCTCGTAGGCCTCGAAAACGCCATCGTGGTGGGTGCCACCAACTACGACGTGGCCGACCAGCTGGCCGACGTGGGCATGGAAGCCATCCACCCCAAGGCCGCCAAGCCCATGGAGCTGGCCGGCATTCCCATCCGCCTGAAGAATACCTTTGAGCCTGACCACCCCGGCACGCTCATCACCAAGGATTTTGTGGGTGAGCGCGCGCGTGTGGAGATCGTGACCGGCACCGACAAGGTCACGCTGATCGAGATCCACGACCCCAGCATGGTGGGCACGGTGGGCTTTGATGCGGGCCTGATGAACGTGTTCTGCAAGCACGACGTGAGCTACATCCTGAAGGCAACCAACGCCAACTCCATCGCCCATCTGGTGTGGGACAACCAGGTCACGCCCGAGCTGGTGGCCGAGCTGCAGGAGGGCTACCAGGTCGTGACGATCAAGCCCAGTGCGATCGTGTGCACCATCGGCTCCAACATTAGTATCCCGGGCGTGCTGGCCAAGGCGGCGCAGGCGCTGGCTGATGCGCAGGTCAACGTGAACTGCGTGTCGCAAACCCTGCGTCAGGTGAACATGCAGTTCGTGATCGAGCGCGAGGATTACAAGACCGCGATCAAGGCGCTGAACCTGGCACTGTGCGTGAACTCAGGAACTCCGGTTCCACGCGTTTGAAGGAATAGCTGCAGGCTTGCCTGCAGCTAAGCCCTTCCATAAGGAGCCCGCCATGTGCGGGCTTTTTATCGCCTGGATGTCTCCGTCAGCCGGCGCCGAGCAGCCTTTCGAAAAGGTCCGTTCCACCCATCTGCCCACCCTTGAGCATCAGCTCCAGCCCGTTGCGCGACGGGTTTGCACTGTGCGCGCGGCTCAGCGTGACCCCTGGGCAGACCGTCGTTTGGTACGACAAGCCCCACAGCTGAAGCGCCTGTACGGCGTGGCTGGAGGTGTCGCCGCCCGCAATGCCAATGCGCCCCAGGGGCGTGCCGTTGTCGGCCTGCGCCTGCACCACACCGGCGACCAGGGCCGCGCTGGCGGGGGCGACGGCTGCTGAAGCACCACTGGACGGAGCAGGGGCGCCGTTCGTTGGCCCGGTGTAGGCCAGTACATGACAGCCTTGTTGCAGCCCGGCGCATATCGCGCGCTGGGTGGCCTGGGCGTACGTTGTGTCGGTGCCCAGGCGCTGGGCGTCCACAGGGATGCGTTGGTAAGACGTTGCAGCCTGGACCTGGGCCGCCGTGATCGGTGACAGGCTGCCCGCCCAGGCGAATACGGGGCCGGGGGAGGGCGCCAAGGCGGGGGCGGGGTGGCTTGCGTGGGCTCCCCAGCACGCGATCAGCGCCTGGGCCACGGAGCTGGGCCCCACGGCGAGCAGGCGGGCGTGTTGTGCCTGTTGCCAGAGCAGGCGCCCCACGCTGGCCAGCTGGTCTGCACTGGTCAGGTCCAGCAGCGTGGGCACGAACGGCAAATCGGGCAGATCGGCCGGGCCGTTGTCCAGAAGCGTGCCCAGTGCGGTGCGCAAGGTTGCCGCGTTTGGCCCTGTATCCGCTTCAAACAACGGGTAATGCAACGCCGTGATGCCCTGCAATCCTTGTTGCGCCAGGTGCACCCGCAAGTCTGCCTCGGCCATGGGGGTCACCGGGTGGCGGTGCATCGTCGGGTGCCGGTCAATGCGGTAGACGGCTCCACCCGTCCCGGCCGCGGCAAACAGATTGCTGAACGAGCAGTATCTGCCCAGGCTGGGCTGTCCGCCGAGGATGGGCACCCAGCGGTTGTCCACACTGGGGTGCAGGGTCTGGATGGCGCAGGCAATGTTGCCAACATGCGGTGCGCTGTCGAAGGTGGAACACACCTTGTAGTGCAGCACGGTGGGCGCAATTTGCCTGAAAAATTGGCCCACACCGGCCAGCTCGACGCGCATGGCGTTGGGGTCCATCGCACGCGCGGCGCCGGCAATGCCGATGGCATCCAGCGGCCCGGCGGCCACCAACGCTTGTGCGCTGGGCACGCCCATGAACAGCATGGACCGCAGGCCCGCCTGGGCCAGCACGGCCAGGGTGTCGGTGGCGCCGGTGAAGTCGTCGCCGTACCAGCCAAACCGGGGGGCTGTGGTGGTCATGATTCAGGACTTCTTGCCGAAGAATTCGATGGCCCGGCGCAGATCGGGGGCGTGGGCCGCGCGCTCGGCCAGGGTTTCGCCCGTCTGCACCGCATCCCACGCCTGCTGCAGGCTGGCCACGCCCGCAGCGGGGCCGTCCGGGTGGGCCAGGATGCCGCCGCCAGACATGAACAGCAGGTCGTTGGACTGGATGCTGTCCCACGTGGCGGGCACCGTGCCGGCCCACTGGCCGTTGGAGAAGGCGGGCAACACGCGGTCGTCCAGGCCTTCGCACAGCGGGGCCAGGGTGTCGTGGGCGGATTCGATCACTTCTTCATCGGTCTGCGAGAACTTGCCTTGCAGACCATGCACGTGCATATGGTCCACACCGGCCAGGCGCCACAGCGTCTGCCAGGCGTTGAACGAGAAGCCCAGCAGCGGGTGGCGCGACAGCGCGCCGTAGCCGTTGCGGTGGCCGTGCAGCGCCAGCGGGCTGTGGCGGCGCAGGGTTTGCACGGCCGAATAGCCGCACCAGTTCAGGCTCACCATCACACAGGTGCCACCCTCGGCGGCAATCAGGTCGGCGTGGCGGCGCATGGCGTCGGCCTCGTCGGTGATGTTGAAGGCCACCATCACCCGCTTGCCGGTTTTGTCCTGGTGGGCGCGCACGCGGCGCATCACGGCCTTGACGCGGTCGGCCAGCGGCGCGTGCACCGGGTTGGCACAGACCTCGTCGTCCTTGATGAAGTCCACCCCGGCGGCGCACAAGCGGCCTGCCAGGTCGCCGGTTTCTTCGGCCGACAAACCCACGTTGGGTTTGATGATGGTGCCGATCAGCGGGCGCCCCTGCACACCCGTCAGCGCGCGGGTGCCGCTGATGCCGTGGCGGGGCATGTCGAACTGCGCGCGGTAGGCGCTGGGCAGTTTCATCGACTCCAGGCGCAGGCCGGTGACCTCGCCCAGGTCGTACAGATTGCCCGACACCGTGGCGGCCAGCGTCGGCAGGTTGGGGCCGATGTTGTCGCACGGAAAGCTCACGCGCAGCCGGGCGCGTTGCCAGGTCTGCGGGGTGTCAAACATGCCGCGCCGCTGCATCCAGCCGTTGGGCAGCGAAGGGGCGGGCGCCACATCCAGCAGCTCGACCGATTCGACCGTGGCGCGGGAGCGTTCACGCAGCGCGTCGGTCTCGCCCTCGACCCGGGTGAAGGTGCCACACGATTGTTCGCCCGCCAGCACTTCGGCCACGTGGGCCGGGTCCAGCGGGGTCTCGATCAGGTAGGTGGCTTCAAAGCGGTCTGGGGACATGGTGGGTGAACTACTGTTTTGATAGTTGCTAGCGCTTATGGAATAAGCGCCAGAGGCCAATTTGGCTTGAAATTCTGGGTGTCTTCAGATCTTGGACAGGTCCGGAAACGGCCGCACCGGGTCGGTCGTCCCGTCCCAGGTTTCGGACTCCGAACGGATCAGGTCAAACATGCGGCCCTTGGGGCCT
This sequence comes from Acidovorax sp. FG60, assembly GCF_057808995.1. Classification (NCBI taxonomy): domain Bacteria; kingdom Pseudomonadati; phylum Pseudomonadota; class Betaproteobacteria; order Burkholderiales; family Comamonadaceae; genus Acidovorax; species Acidovorax sp. FG60. The sequence continues at coordinate 180,664 of NZ_JBMDJC010000010.1, read as the reverse complement.
GCCACTTCCGACAGCTCGATCACGGTGCCGGGGTGGTACTCGGTGTCGAAGTACACAAACCGGCCCTTTTCGCCCACCTCGCCGCTCATCACCGTCTTGAAGCCCTGGGCCGTCAAACGCGCCAAGTCGGCGTCGTAGTCGGTTGTCCAGTACGCCACGTGTTGCAGCCCGGTGCGCCCGGCCTGCAGAAAGTCGCGGTACATCGACGGCACATCGTTGCGCGTCTGGATCAGCTCGACCTGCACATAGCCAGAGTTGGCCAGCGCCACCGAGTTGTGCGGCTCGTACGACTCGCCTTTGTAGACGTAGTTCTTGATCGGGACCTTGGGGTTGTAAAACCATGGGCCCACGCCCAGTGTCTTGCTCCAGTAGTCCATGGCGGCTTCGATGTCGTGGACCACATAGCCAAGTTGGCGGATGGCGCCGAAATGACGGCTCATAAAAATTTCCTTTGGTGGTGATGCGTCAGGGCAGGGCGCAGCCGGGCGGGGCCCATCAGGCGCCGCCCAGGCCGCAGGCTTATTTGCTTACTTCGCGCCGTCGACGATTTCTTTGGGGATCGGCACGCCCGCGTACTTCACATGGATGTCGTTCAACTTGCCGTTGGCCAGGTTCGTCTTGATCCAGCCATTGACGGCAGCCATCAGCTCGGGCTGGCCCTTGCGCATGGCCACGCCCAGCTGGTACGACTGCAGGATGAACTTGGTCTCGAAGTCGCGCGACGGGTTCTTCTTGGCGATGGCCGCGATGATCGGCGGCGTGATGGCCACGATGTCTGCCTGGCCGGTGGCGGCCGCGGTGATGGAGGCGGATTCGTCATCAAAGCGCACCACCTTGGCCTGCGGCGCGCGCTCGGTCACGATCTTGTCTTGCGGGCCACCGCGGGTCACGGCCACGGTCTTGCCCGCCAGGTCGTCAATGCTGGTCAGCTTGAGGCTCTTGGGCGCGCCCACCGCAGCCTGGATGGCGCCGTAGGGGATGGAGAAGTCCACCGCCTTTTGGCGCTCGGGCGTGATCGACAGCGACGAGATGATCAGGTCCACCTTGTTCGACAGCAGGTTGGGAATGCGCGCGGAGTTGGTCGTGTTCACGATCTCCAGCGTCAGGCCCAGGTCCTTGGCCAGCAGCTCGGCCGCTTCCACGTCCGAGCCCACGGGCTTCATCTTTTCGTCCACGTAGCCATAGAACGGCGCGCCAAAGTCGATGCCCACGCGCAGCTTGCCGGCGGACTTGATGTCGGCCAGCTCGGCCATGGCGGGCATGCACAGGGCGGCGGCGCCCATGGCCAGCATGGTGCGGCGGAAGATGAGGGAAGCGGTCATGGTGGTTGTCTCCTGGTGGTTTTTGAATAGCGAATCGAAAGGGGCAGGCCTGAAACTCAAAGCCCGTGCGACAGGAAATCGCGCAGCTCGGCGGTCTGCGGGTGTTTGAGCATGTCGCCCGGGCCCGTCTCCCACACCTTGCCTTCGTGCATGTAGATGATGGTGTCGGCCACGCGGGCGGCAAACTCCATCTCGTGGGTGACCAGCACCATGGTCATGCCGCCCTGGGCCAGGGCTTCGATCACGCGCAGCACCTCGCCGGTCAGTTGCGGGTCCAGTGCAGAGGTCACTTCGTCGAACAGCATCACCTGCGGCTCCATCGCCAGCGACCGGGCAATGGCCACGCGCTGCTGCTGCCCGCCCGAGAGCTGCTCGGGGTAGGCCTGCGCCTTGTCCGCCAGGCCCACCTGCTGCAGCGTGCGGGCGGCAATCTCGCGCGCCTTGGCTGCGGGCATGTTCTTCACGGCCTTGGGGGCCAGGGTGATGTTCTGCTCCACCGTGAGGTGCGGGAACAGGTTGTAGCTCTGGAACACGATGCCCACGTCCTGGCGCAGCTGGCGCAGATCGATGGCCGGGTCGTGCACCGCGTGGCCGCAGACGTTGATGGTGCCGCTGTCGATGATCTCCAGCCGGTCGATACACCGCAGCGCCGTGCTCTTGCCCGAGCCGCTCTTGCCGATGATGGCCACCACCTGGCCCCGGGGAATGGCAAACGACACGCCCTTGAGCACCTGGTTGCTGCCAAAGCTTTTGTGCACGTCTTTTAGTTCAACGACGGGCTGCGCAGGCGAGGCTGCTGGCTGGGAGGGTTGTGCGGCAGCATCTCGGGCGAGGTTCATGGTGTCTTCTCGTTTCATGCGGTGGTCACAGAAGGGGTGGCTGTGCCACGGTTGTTTCCAAACTGCTGGCGCTGCTCCAGCTTGCGGCTCCAGACGGACAGCGGGTAGCACATCGCAAAGTAGACGATGGCGATCAGCAGGTACACGGTGAAAGGCTGAAAGATGGAGTTGTTGATGAGCTGCCCGGCACGCACCAGCTCGATAAACCCCACGATGGACGCGAGCGACGTGTTCTTGACGATCTGCACCATGAAGCCCACCGTGGGCGGCGTGGCAATGCGCACTGCCTGCGGCAGCACCACCAGCCGCATGCGCTGGGTGCGCGACAGGGCCAGGCACTCGGCCGCCTCCCACTGTGTGCGCGGCACCGACTCGATGCACCCGCGCCAGATCTCGCCCAGATACGCGCTGACGTAAACAATCATCGCAATGCTGGCCGCCACGATGGCGGGCAGCTCCAGCCCGGCAATGCTCAGGCCGAAGTAACACAGGAACAGCACCACCAGCAGCGGCGTGCCCTGGATGATCTGGATCCACGCAATCGTCGCCCAGCGCACCGCCTTGATGGGGCTGACGCGGCACAGGGCAATCACGCCTCCGGCCACGCCGCCGCCCACAAACGCAATCAGCGACAGCCCGATGGTCCACAGCGCGCCGAACAGCAGGTACTGCAGGTGATAAGAGTTGAGGCCACCGTCAATCATTTAGCGCTCCCCAATTTGCGTTGGCGCGTGAACACGATCTGCCCGAGCACCCACAGCCCCAGCCGCATCAACAGCGACAGCGCCAGGTACGCCACCGCCACCAGGATGTAAGCCTCAAACGGGCGGAAGGTCTCAGACTGCACCCGCGCCGCCACGGCCGTGAGTTCTTCCACCGAGATCTGCGAGGTGATGGACGAGGCCAGCATCAGCAGCACAAACTGGCTGGTGAGCGCGGGGTACACCTTCTCCATCGCCGGGCGCAGCACCACATGCCAGTACACCTGCCGGCGCGTTAGGCCCAGGCATTCGGCCGCCTCGATCTGGCCCTTGTGGATCGAATCCATGCCCGCCCGCATGATTTCGCAGGTGTAGGCCGCCACGTTGATCACCAGCGTCAGCAGCGCCGCAGCAAACGCCGACACCTTGAAGCCCAGACTGGCCAGGCCAAAGAACACCAGAAACACCTGCACCAGCAGCGGCGTGTTGCGCAGCACCTCTACATAGGCACCGCAGGCCTTGGCCAGCCAGCGCTGGTCGCTGCGCCGGCCAATGGCCAGCAGCGTGCCGCCCACAAAACCGATCACGGTGGCCGGGAAGGACAGCAGGATGGTCATCCAGGCCCCTTCCAGAAACTGGGGCCAGTTGGCCAGCACGCTGGCAAAGTCGAAGTCGTATTGCATGGACGCGGCGGCGATGCTTCAGCGCACGCAGGCGGGGCGCCTAGTCACGAACGGCACGAAGGGCACGGGCGAGCCCGAGGCGCGGCACGCGGCGCGAATTGGGGTATCAGGCATGTCTTGTCTCCTGCGCAATCGGTCTTGGCCGCTGCAACCTAGGGTTTGTACTGATGGTTTCTGATGCCTTTCAGCATCGAACGCCCAGTGATACTATCCGCGGAATCCATCAAATACCAGCAAACTAAATGATGGTTTTTGATTGAATTGCACATGGCCCAAAACCCGCCCAACCCCAGCAGTCCTCGCAGCCCGCGCATCCCCGACATCGCCCAGTTGTCCGGCGTGTCCACTGCCACGGTCGATAGGGTGCTGAACCAGCGCTCGGGCGTGCGCAACGCCACCGCGCAGCGGGTGCTGCAGGCCGCAGCCACCCTGGGCTACCTGCCGCAGGCCGAGTTGCACGCAGCGCTGCAACCGCAGCCCCTGCGCCTGATGGTGCTGATCCCCGAGGGCAGCAACCGCTTTCTGCAAATGCTGGGCGACGTGATCGGCTACGCGCAAGACCACTGGGCGCCGTTCAACGTGCGCTGCCATGCGGCGTACATCGAAAGCTTCAACCCCGACGCACTGGCCAAAGCGCTGCTGCACTATGGCAAGCGCTGCGACGGCATCGCCTTCATGGCGCTGGAGCACCCCGTGGTGCGCGAGGCCGTGGCCCAGCTGGCAGAGCAGGGCGTGCCCACCGTCACACTCATTTCAGACCTGTCTAACTCGCGCCGCGTGGCCTATGTCGGCCTGGACAACCGCGCCGCAGGCCGCACCGCCGCCTACCTGATCGCCCGCTTCATGGGCCCGCTGGCCCACAGCCGCAAGGCGCATGTGGCTATGATTGTTGGCTCATTGCGCTACCGCGCCCACGAGGAGCGTGAGGCGGGCTTTTTGCACCTTTTTGAAGAACAGTTCCCCCTGGTGCAGGTGGTGGGCGTGCGCGAAGGCCAGGACGACGCCGAACGCAACTACCGCCAGGCCCGCGCGCTGCTGGAGCAGCACGACGACCTGGCAGGCATCTACAACATCGGCGGCGGGGCTGAAGGCATTGGGCGGGCGCTGAAAGAGGCCGGTGCAGACCGCAAGATCGTGTTCATCGGCCATGGCCTTACGCCGGATACGCGGGCGCTGCTCATCGACGGGACGATGGATGCGGTCATCACGCAGAACCCACAGGGCGCGGTGATGAACTGCGTGCGGATTTTTGCCAACTTGCGGGATGGGCGGGAGCCGACGAGTGGGGTGGAGACGACGCGGAGTCAGGTGATATTCCGGGAGAATTTGCCGTAGGGGTGGTGCTGCGCCGCGTTGAAGGCAGGCCAACAGGCGGGCGACGGTGTGCTCTGTATGGGGACACCTATGCTGAGCTGGCTCATTGACCGCTCAAGGCTGGTTGCTGTCGCTCGACCGCAGTCGTTGAACGACTGCTACGATCAGGAGCAGACGGTGAAGAACATCACTGGGGCGTTTTTCTGCACCGCAAGAACTGACACAGCTACCGTGGTCACTCGTGGACAACCGCGTCTAGAAGGCGCATGGTCTTTGTCCCCCCACTCGATGGGAGACCATCATGGAATCCGTTGCAGCCGTCGTTCATCGCGAGCCCTGGAACAAGGGAAAGATCGTTGGTCAGAAGGCGCCCTTCAAGCCCAAAGACATCTGGGCGCTGCGAGTGCGCCTCCAGATGGAGAACCGGGTGCGCGAGCTTGCGCTCTTCAATCTGGGAATAGACAGCAAGCTACGCGGATGCGACTTGGTCGCCCTCAAGGTCCGTGATATTTGCCATGGCGATCAAGTCGCTTCGCGAGCTACGGTCATGCAGCACAAAACTCATCATCCCGTCCAGTTCGAGATCACTGCAACCACTCGTGAAGTGCTTCAGCAATGGATCAAGACCGCCAAGTTGAAATCAGAAGACTTTATCTTTCCGAGCCGACTTCACAAGTCGCCGCATCTCGGGACGCGTCAGTACGCCCGAATACTTGAGCGCTGGGTGTTGCAGCTTGGTTTGGATCCCGCAGAGTATGGAACGCACTCTATGCGACGAACCAAGGCTACGCTTATCTACCGCAGAACCAAGAATCTGCGCGCTGTCCAGCTACTGCTTGGCCATTCAAAAATCGAGTCAACTGTCCGCTACCTTGGCATTGAAGTCGACGATGCTCTTGAGCTGTCCGAACAGACCGAGATTTGAGTTGACGGAGCACAAAATTTCCATCGGCGGGCGGCTAAGTTGAGGGCTTTAGATTTCCGGGAGCTGTGGGATCGCGAAGGGCATCCCGCGGCGCAACGCGGATAGCGGCAACATCTTTCAGCCCCTGCGAATCGCTATTGCATCACCGCAACATTGGCTGCATCGAAGCTCACTACTGACGGACACCAACACTCTTAAGTCCGCAGCCAAAAAAAGGGCTAGCGCCCAAGAACGCCAGCCCTCCCTGAAAAAACTAGGTTCTACCTATCAATCACAGCAGCCCAACATTTCCAGGCAGCACTCGGCGAGATCTGCGCAGCAATCGGTTTGGGCCATGGCCACGCCTGCAATCGACAGCAAGAGAGCGGCCACACTGAACTTCAAAAGTTTGTTCTTCATAGGAATGTTCCTGTTTAGGTTGGATGGAAATTGAGAAGTCAATCCAACCCTAGTCAGGAGGTCGCCATACCGATGCCCGCCAAGAAGCCCAGTCCTTCACGGAGCCTTCGGGCATGCCTGTGGACTGCGGCGAATTCGACCTGAGGGGGAGCGTGGAGCCCATCAGGTGCAAGCCGCAGGGTTGGCAGCCTGGGACGGCGCACCCGTCCATATCACCGCATTCGGTAATACAGCAATGTCCATAAGAAGAGACACTTGCCGACACCGTCTGGGTCAGGAAAACACCACCCAGCAATATCAGGCAAATGACAAGGATTTTTCGCACGACGGAACTGTACCGCAGGTGCCAACCGGCCACGAGAGACCCTCTGAAGTCCCAAATCTAGGCAAGCAGCGAAGCGAATTCCCCAGTCATTCGCGACGGCGCAATGCTGATGATTTCTGGCTCCACGACTTGATGCGTCACAAACGGGTCTTCTTCAACCCTGGCTGTCACCTCGGCCTTGCTGAGCTTGACTGCGAGCAGCGCACCGCCTTGCGCATTCTCCAGAGACCCGGCGAGCAAGAACACCCCATCGTTGATCCCCTTTTCAATCCACTCCTTGTGCCCGGCCATCCACTGCGCGGCTTGCGAACGATTGGGCCCGAACTTGAGCAAGACAATGTGCATGAGAGCTCTCTCCTATTAATAGCGATTTCAAAGTTGGAATCCGGATCTACTTTTGCGCGCCTTGACCCGTTGCATCCAGCACCCAGGCCTCAATCTGCTTGACCTCATGGCGAATGAAGGCCTCGTCATGAAAGGCGTTTGCCAAGGAGGCAATGCCTTGGCTTCGCGCCAACAGGTGCATCGCCAGCGCGTCAGCATCCTTGATGCGACCCAGCTCTACAAACTGCTGCGCCAGCCAGCGCCTGAACTGGCCAAAGATCATTCCCGCATCGCCTTGTGAGGGGTGTTCGAGCTTCGCCAGTTCGGCGCACAGCGTTCCTACTGGGCAACCGAAGCGCTGAATGTCCTTGCGGTTGTCGATCAGCATCTGGGCAAAGCACTTGAGCCTCTCGATAGGCGTGCGCCCCTTGAGTGCCCAGGCTTCCAGCATTCCTTGCGTCTTGGTCGCCCTGTGGGCAATGACTTCTTTGAGGATGTCGTCCTTGGTTTTGAAGTGGTAGTAGAAGTTGCCGCGTGAGATACCCACTGCGTCGGCAATGTCCGCGAACGATGTGTTCTCAAAGCCGCGTTGATAAAAAAGAAGATCGGCTTTCTCGACGATCTCCTGCCGTGTGCTGGGTTTGGGGTCGGTGAATTTCATGCTGCCGCCATTGTTGAGAGCGATTGCTCAGTGGCCGTTGAATAGTCTGTGTATCCACGCTCGTCTCCGCCATAGAACGTGGCCGGATCGGAGGGCACGAGAGGAAGATCTCGACGCAGCCGTGTGACCAAGTCCGGATTGGCAATGAAGGGCTTTCCGAAGGCAATCAGGTCGGCAGTGCCTCGCTCGATAGCTGCCATGGCTCTGGCTCTGTCGTAACCGTTGTTGGCAATGTAGGTGCCACCAAAGCGGCGCCGCAGTTCACGGTAGTCCACCGCCTGAACAGCGGCCGACATATCACCCTCCAGCAGGTGAAGATATGCCAGATTTAGTTTGGAGAGCTCTTGAGCGTAGTACCCAAAATGCGCTGCCGGGTCGCTGTCGCGCATGTCGTTGAAGCGGTTTTCTGGACTGAATCGCACACCGATACGTCCCTTCGGCCAAATCTCGCTGACGGCAGCCACAATCTCCAGCAGAAACGCCAACCGCCGCGCGGGTGATCCTCCATATCGGTCGCCTCGTTGATTGCTTCCATCCCGAAGGAACTGATCAATCAGGTAGCCATTCGCTGCGTGGATCTCGACACCGTCAAAGCCTGCAGCTTTTGCCACTGCGGCGGCCCTCTTGAACTGGTCCACCACTTGAGGGATCTCCGCAGTGGTCAGCTCTCTTGGCGTCAAGAACGGCTGCATTCCACCGTATGTGACTGCCAAGCCTTCGGGCTTGATCGCTGAAGGGGCGACGGGCATCTCTTCGTCCACCTGAAGACTGGGGTGTGAGATACGACCGCAGTGCTGTAGCTGGGCAAAGATATGCCCACCTTTGGCATGGACCGCGTCAGTGACCTTCCGCCATCCCTGCGCCTGTTCCTCCGTGTAGATCCCGGGCGTTCCGGGATATCCAACCCCCTGAGCCGACACGGGAGCAGATTCGGAGATCACAAGCCCGGCGTCACCACGCTGTCCGTAGTGGATCGCCATGAGAGGGGACGGTACGCCCTCTGATGCTGCGCGGTTGCGCGTCATCGGCGCCATGACGATCCGGTTGCTGAGCAACATGTCGCTCAGCATGAAGGGGGCAAAAAGCTCATGCATGCAAGACTCCGCAGATTTAGGTCATTTGTCCTAATATCGTAGGACGAATGACCTAATCATGTCAACACGCGCTTTGATGCTCGATCAATTCAAGGCGGTAGCCATCTGCTTGGGAATATTTCCTGCTATATTTGGTCGAACGTCCAAATATTCAAAACCCCATGAACCGACTTCAAGCCAACGACCGCGCTCCCGAACTTGTGACCCGAGACTTCCTTGGGGCGCCTGTCGATCTGCAATCCTTGCGTGGTCACAAGGTGATGCTGTCGTTCTATCGGTACGCTTCCTGCCCCTTGTGCAATCTGCGGATGCGCGATCTCATCCGTGGCTATGGCGCTTGGGCAGAGCAAGGACTGCGCATGATTGCGGTGTTCCAGTCACCCGCCTCTTCCATTGCAACTTATGTTGGGCGGCAAGATGCGCCATTTCCTATCGTTGCAGACCCGGCCATGGTGTTGTATCGCCGCTACCGCGTGGAACAACGCTGGACCGCGATGTTGACGCCGTCCGTTCTTCTGAACGCAGCCCGTGCGATGAAGGCTGGGATGCTGCCAGGCCGCGTGGAAGGGCCTGCCAACAGGATCCCGGCGGACTTCCTTATTCGCGAGGATGGGGTGATCGATGTTGCCTACTACGGCGCCGACGCGGGTGATCATGTGCCTTTGGAGCAGCTTGAACGCTGGCTTGGTGCTGCGCACCGGGCGGCGCAAAGGGCTTCCGCATGAAAGGCGAGCAAACCCGGCAGCGCGTGGTTTCAACAGCGTTGCGACTGTTTCATGAACGGGGTTATGGGAACACATCGTTGGCCGACGTAGCGGAACAGTCCGGGCTTCTCAAAGGCAACCTGGCTTACTACTTCAAGACAAAGCCGGACTTGCTGAGGGCGGTAACCGAAGCGCGACAGCATGCTGTAGGGGTAGCCATTTCGGGGGATAGTTCAGGCGGTTCCTTATCCTTGGACGTGTCAGACGCGCCGCCGCTGGCTGTCGTTGAGCGACTGCTCGCACATGTTGAGACATCGGCCCCGGAGCTTGCCGTGATGGGCTGCCCACTTGGCAGTCTGAGCACGGAACTCGGTAAGCTGGGTGACGACGATCTGCACCCCCAGGCGGCGGCCTTGCTTACTGGGTTGCTTGAATGGCTCCGGGCACAGTTTGCTCGCTCATGTACTGCTGAAGATGCCATGCGCCACGCTGAACATGTGCTGACCTGCCTGCAAGGCGCGGCGGTGGTGGCTCAAGCAAGCAGAGATCCCGGGGTGGTCATCCGGCAGGTGGATGGTTTGCGTCGGTGGTTGACATGTGAGGTGTTCGGGAAGGAGCGCTCCAAGAGCGGTTCTTCGGCCCCGAAGCCGACATCGACCGCAGCGCGTGCTGTCCCGTCCAAGAGGAGCAAGCCCCAATGAAAATCTATGAGGGTCACTGCCATTGCGGGACAGTGAAGTTCGAGGCTCTGATCAGCCTTCAAGATCCGTTTCGGTGCAACTGTAGTTTTTGCGTGCGCAGGGGCGCTGTGATGCACCGGGCAGAACCTGGGTCATTCCAATGGGCAAGCACTGATTCTGAGATGGGCACGAAGTCATATGGCTCGAAAGATTTCGCTCAACACTATTTTTGTACCCGCTGCGGGATCCAGTGCTTCACGGATATCCGGCGCAATGGCCAGCAAGCCTACGCGGTGAATCTGGCGTGCATTGACGGACTGGACTTGGGACAAATCTCCCCGCGAATGTTCGATGGTGCGAGCTTGCCCTGACGGCTGGCGGAAAGCCTTGCGCTTGAAAGAACGCGACTCGATTCGTCAAAGGGGCCAACATCGGTGGCCGGAGCGCCAATTCGAATGGCTTGTACGTACGATATGTGATCTATACCGGAAATCCGTGTTCTGGCATTGGAAGACCGCAATCGCTGCGTAGCGGACATAGCGATTCGTAGTCGCTACTGTATTTATAGCAATTAGCGATTTACCAGTAAGCGCTAGGACCTATATGAACTAATACTCTATGTGAGCCAAACCCGTTCTTGTCGCATCAGCCAGCGCAAGGTCTGCCAGCGCAGTAATCAGCTGCGGATGCACAAACCGGTATCCCTGGCTCAGCGCGATACGCGGCACGGCAGACTGCCCGTCCATCAGCAAGGTGGCCATTTCTCCCAGTAGGACCCGTATCAGTAGCCCCGGCATGCGCATCCAAGCACGTCGGCCAAACGACGCAGCCAGGGACTGCGCAAACGCGGCCTGCGTCACCGCATCAGGCGCCACGGCATTGACGGGGCCTTGCAGGGTTTGGTGCGCCATCGCAAACCGCACCAGCCCCACCGCATCGGCCAGATGAATCCACGGCGCAGGTTGGCGACCATGCCCCAGCACGGCCCCCAAGCCCAGGCGGGCGGCCAGTGCCTGCATCGGGTACGCGCCACCGCCGTGCCCCAGCACCACGCCAAACCGCATGCGCACCACCCGCACGCCCAGGGCTTCGGCCCGCCGTGCTTCGTGTTCAATGGCCGCGCACAGGTCGGACTGGAACTCGCCCGGGCGGGGCGGGGCGGTTTCGTCTAACGGCTCCATCGACGCGTTGGGCGATGCGCCGTAGAAGCCGACGGCTGATGCGCTGACCAAAACGCGCGGAGCCTTTTGCAGGCGCCGCATCAGGCTGACGACGGCCACGGTGGTGTCGACCCGGCTTGCCAGCAGTTGGCGTCTGCGCGCCGCTGTCCACGGCATGCCCAGCACGCGGGCGCCTGACAGGTTGACTACGGCGTCGATGGACGTTTCAGACGGGATGGCGTCCAGGGTGTCCACCACCCACACGCCGGGGCCAAAGCTGGCGCGGGCCTGCAAGGCGTCGCGGGTCAACACGATCACCCGCTGGCCGTCGCGCACCAGGTCGGCCACCAGGGCGCTGCCCACAAAGCCGGTGGCGCCGGTGACCAGGGTGGCTGGCTGGGGTTGGAGGCCACGGGCATGCAGTGCACGGGGCTGTGCGGGTGGGGCCGTGCGGTAGAGCTTGATGGCGGCCAGCGTGTTGCGCACGCTCCAGGCCCACACGCCGACGGCGTAGGCCGTGAACAACCACGACACCCAGCCGTGCGGGGCCAGCACCATGGCGGTGGGTTGCTGCACCCAGGCCCATAGCACCGGGGCGACGAGGCCCAGGAAGAGGCCGTAGCTGATGGTCAGCACCGTGTGCAGCACGCGCTCGAACGGCGGCAGGCGGCGGGTGCGGTCTTCTTCCAGAAAGTCGGCCAGGGTAATGCCCAGCTCGATCAGCAGCAGGGCCGCGAGCACGGTGGCAAAGGCGCCGCGCCATTCAAACCAGGCCAGGCCGACAAAGACGACGCCGTAGATGGCTTCGCGCGCGGCGTGGAGCGAGAGTTCGTACCGCGCGGAAGTGCGCTGCGGCAGCCGGGCTTCAAGCTCGTGGTGCCACAGGTTGTCAAACGCGCCCAGGGCGGCCTGGATGGAAAGCAGCAGAAAGATGGTGTTCATGGCGGTCATGGTGTGAAGGCCTCAGTGGGTAGAAGAATCGGTGACAGCGGGGTCGGTGGAGTCGTCGGTAACGGGATCGATGAGGGGATCGGTAAACACGCCGGATTGGTGGAAGGTTTCGCCCCACAGCGGGTGCACCATGCTCAGCGTGAAGCGGAACTGGCCTGCGCCCAGGTCGGTGTGGGCGACGCGGCAAGTGCCGGGGGTCAGCAAGGTCGGCACGGGGATGCGCAGGCCTGCCAGCACCCACCAGAAGCAGCGGCTGCGGAACACGAGTGCGCCGTCTTCTTCCAGCACGTCCAGCGACATGGCCAGGCCGCCGTCGGTGCGTTCCAGCAGGGTGCCGTCGGTGCCGAGCTCCTTGGTGGATCGCACGGTGCGGTCTGCGCCGTGGTGGGCGCCGTTATTGGTGTCCGTGCCAGTGTGAAAGCGCCGCTCCCACACCACACCGCCGCGCCCGTTGTGGCTGACGTTCACGGTGGCGGGCAGGGCGGTGGTGTTGATGTGGGTCAGCGGGCCGCCCCAGGGCCGGGTCAGCGCGGCGTAGATGTGGCCGATGAGCGAGCAGCGCAGGTCCATGTGGCCGTGGTAGCTCACGTCGGCGTGTGCGGTGCCAAAGCGGCGTTGCACGGCGGCTGGTAGGCGTGCCCAGGCTGCGGCGCCGGCCAGGGCGGGCAGGTCAAGTACCGGGCTGGGCTGCGCTGGGTTGGCGGTGCAGTGGCGGGGCGCTGGGGTGAAAAGGGCAAACATGGCGGGCTTTGCAAGAGTGGCGGTTGCACTCTCTGTTGCGAAACCTGGGCCAGCCTCAGCGGCCGCTGCAAGTGGTTGATTTCATTGAAATTTGCTTGCAGACCTGCATACTTGGTTTACAGTGCGCGCAGCCCCCACAGTTAACCCCAGGAACAGGTCACGCCATGATCACCACCACTGTCTGCGCATGCTGATCCACGCCGTCCTCGGGTTTTCGGTGCTCGAAACGCTGGTGCTGTCAGCCCTGCTGCTGGCCTGGGCCGACCGCGTGGCGGGGGCCCGGTTGCTGGCGGCGTTTCTGATCGGCATTTCGCTGTGGATGGTGGGCAACGAGCTGCCCAACTGGCTGGGGCCGGAGACCGAACCGGTGGCGATACGCTTGCTGGCTACGGCGCCGTTCACCTCTGCGCTGTTCTTTCATTTCTGCACGGTGTTTTGCCGTGTGGACCTGGGGCGCTGGGGCGTTGCGGCCGCCTATGCGCTGGGTGGGGGCGCCTCGGTGGTCTCCGTCATCCTTGTGCCAGGGCATTGGATAGAGCACCGCGACATCGGGTTGATTGCAGTGGCCGATCCGGTGGGCACCATCGCCAGCATGGCCTGGGTCATCTTGGGCATTGGCGGTGTGGCGGTGCTGCTGCTGGCCTTGCTGCGGGCACGCCGGTCGGGTGATGGGCAGAAGTTTCGGCAGATCGCCGCCGTCACCGCGTCGTGCCTGTGGGGCCTGCTGTGCCTGGCGGGCTACGGCATTGCGGTGCTGGATTTGCCGATTTACCCGTTTCCGCTGCTGGGCCTGCCGCTGTACTCGCTGATTCTGGTCTACGGCATCTTGCGTTATGGCGTGTTTGTGGCCAACGCCTGGGCACGCCGCGCGCTGGTATGGGCGCTGCTGTTGGCGCTGGGGGCGGTGGTGCTGGCGCTCACGCCGCTGCTGCCGTTTGAGTCGCGCTGGCTGGGTGGGCTGGCGGTAGCGGCCAGTGTGCTGGCGCTCAACGGCCCGGTGCGCCGTGTGGCCGAGCGGCTGGTCTACCCGGGGGGCGAGGTGTCGATTGCCGACCTGGGTGCGTGGCGCAGCGCGCTGCTGTCGGCCGAGACGCCCGAGGCCCTGGCGCAGCAGGCCGCCACGCTGCTGAGTGCACGCATTGGCACGCAGGTGGAGGTGCAGATTGGCGCTCCATCCGCATCAACAACACCCTCAACGTCATCGCCGCCATCAGCGCTACCCGGCAGCACCCCGCAGCTGGTGTGCACCCCCGGCGAGCAAGGCTGGCAAACCACGCTGCACGGCTGGGACGCCGCACCGCCCGGGCCGCGCCATGTGGCCGAGCTGTTTGGCACGGTGGTGGCTGAGGCGGCGGCGCGCGTGGAGCAGGCCCAGCAGTTTGCCGCTCGTGAACGCGAGCGCCAGTTGCAGGCGCGGCTGGCCGAGCTGGGCGCGCTGGCCGCCACGGTGGCGCACGACATCCGCAACCCGCTCAACATCATCTCCATGGCCGTGGCCGCCGCGCCCAGTGACACGCGGCGCGAGGTGGCCGACCAGGTGGCGCGCATTGCCAACCTGACGCACGACCTGCTGGACTTTGCCAAGCCCTGGAAGCTGGTGCCCCGTGAGCTGGACCTGGCCGCCCACGTGCGCAACGCGGCCCAGCGCCTGCCCGATGTGAGCCTGGGCGCGGGCCTGGCCCAGCCGCTGGTGCTGCAGGCCGACCCGCGCCGCGTGGACCAGGCGCTGACCAATTTGCTGGAGAACGCGCGCATCGCGATGGCGTCTGAGGCCTTGGATACCGATGCCGGGGGCGTTGAAACAGCGGCCGCAACCCACAGCCCCGTGCACATCGATGCAGAAACCACCGACAACGCCGTGCTGCTGCACATCTGCGACGCCGGCCCCGGCGTGCCCGATGAAATCCGTAGCCGGCTGTTCGAGCCCTTTGCATCGCGCAGCCCTGGTGGCACCGGGCTGGGCCTGGCCATCGTGGCCCGCATCATGGCCGCGCATGGTGGCTCGGTGGCGCTGACCGAGCGGCCACCTTGGAGCACCTGTTTCACGCTGCGCTTTCCTTTGACGACGACACAACGCCTGCCATGACAGCCAACACCACAGACAACGCAGCCGACGCCCAGCCAGGTGCAGAGCAAGACGCCGCGCCAGCGGGCGAGCCGATGAGCGGCCATGTCAGCGGCCATGTGCTGCTGGTCGATGACGAGGCGGCCTTTCAGCGGCTGGGCGGCGCCTTTTTGCGCAACCTGGGCCATACCGTCACGCTGGCGGGCGATGGGGACCAGGCCCTGGCAGCATTTGCCAAACAACAGCCCGAGCTGGTGCTGCTGGACCTGGCCATGCCCCCGCACATGGACCCGGAGATCGGCCTGGAGCTGATCCCGCGTTTTGCGCGCGTGCCGGTGGTGGTATTGACCGGCCACGGCGACCACGCGCTGGCCCTGCGCGCCACCGAGTTGGGCGCCTGGGACTTTTTGACCAAGCCCATCGACCCCGACATGCTGCGGTTTGTGGTGGCACGCGGGCTGCGCAAGGCGCGGCTCGATGCCGAACTGGCAACCCTGCGCGCAGGGCAGTCGCTGGACGACTTGGGGCTGGTGGGGCAGGCGGCGGCCACGGTGCAACTGCGCGCCCTGGTACGCCGCGTGGCGCCCACCCACGTCAGCGTGCTGGTGCTGGGCCCTACAGGCACCGGCAAAGAACTGGTGGCCCGCGCCTTGCACGCCTGCAGCGCGCGCCGCAGCGAGGCCTTTGTCGCCATCCACTGCGGCGCCCTGTCGGCCGAGCTGCTGGAGAGCGAGCTCTTCGGGCACATGAAGGGCAGCTTCACCGGCGCCTACCGCGACCAGCCCGGCCTGGTGGAGGCCGCGCACGGCGGCACGCTCTTCCTGGACGAGGTGGGCGAAATGCCGCCACCCATGCAGGTCAAGCTGCTGCGCTTTTTGCAAGAGGGCACTTTTGTGCCCGTGGGCGGCCGTGTGCCAAAACGTGCCGACACCCGCGTGGTGGCCGCCACCCACCGTGACCTGGAGGCCATGGTGCGCGACGGCTCCTTCCGCGAGGATCTGTTTTACCGACTCAAGGGCGTGGTGCTGCGCACCCCGTCCCTGGCCGAGCGGCCCGCCGACATCCCGCTGCTGGCCACGCGTTTTCTGCACCGCGTGGCGCACCGTGCCAGCCTGTCGGCCAGCGCCCTGGCGTGGCTGATGGCGCGCGAGTGGCCGGGCAATGTGCGCGAACTCAAAGCCGTGGTGGAGTCTGCCGGGGCACTGCTGATGCCCGACCAGCGCGAGGTGGATGCTGAGCTGCTGCAACTGGCCAGCGGCGATATGCCAGACGCGAGCGACACCGCAGCGAACCTCAAAACCACCCCACTGGCCCCGCCTGGCAGCACCGGCCCGCTGGACGCCGCGCTGATGGAGCTGGAAGTGCGCATGGTGCGCGACACCATGGCGGCGGTGGCGGGCAATCAGTCGGAGGCGGCGCGGCGGCTGGGGATTTCGCGGGTGGGGTTGATCAAGAAGCTGACGCGGCTGGGGTTGAAGTGAGCCTGCGAGGTTGACCACGGCTACGGCACCGTGACGCACGATTTCGGCGGCAGTGCCTGATGCGAGACGGGGCCGTAAAGGGCGCTCTCTAAGGCGATGAATTGCCATTGCTATATTAAATATAGCAATAGAGCCATATAAATAAAGCGCTAGGTAGCAATTTTGTTGGATTTTTACGGTGAGCACACGTTGTGCTTCACCGTTGCCACCGCTTGCCGCCGCGTCCGCCATGGGCTTTCCGGCCTGTCTGCCCGGACAGGCGGGTCAGCGCCCGGTTCCCTCCTGCGCCTCAGCGTCGGCACTGCGAGAGCCCACACCAGCACCCACCGCCATGACGCCCAGCCCGGCGCCGCCTGCGCTGGCCCCGTCACCACCCTCGCCGCCACCACCTCCACCGCCGCGCCCGCCACCAGACTCGGCCTTGCCGGCCGCTCCCGCGCGCCTGCCTGCGGCACCGCCCGCACTGCCGGCCGGGCGCAGTGGGCCCTGGTTGGGAATGGCCACCGACGCGGGAATCGGCTCCAGGTCCAGCGCCGCGCGGATGAAGTGGCGCAGGGACATGACCAGTTGCGCGGTCTCGATGCTGCGCCCCGCCACCATGTCCTGCGCGGCGCGGGCGGCCAGCTCGACCTGTTCTTCGGTGCCAAGCAGGATCACGTCGGACAGCGCGGCCTCCACCGCATCGCGCATGCGGCGCTGGCGTTCGGTGCTGGCCAGTTCGGGGGTGGGGGCCAACGCCTCGGCATCAAGGGCGTCAAGGGCTTCGGTGTCCGATGGGTCCACCACTGGCACCTGCTCGCCACCGCGTTGCACCTGCTGGCGCCGCAGGTCGCGCATGTGCGTGGGGTGCACCTGCAGTTGCCCGGTGAATGAACCGCCCAGCGTCTTGTAAGCGGCGATCAGTGTCTTGAGCCGCTCGTTGATTTGGCGGTTTTCTCGTTCCCGGCGCTTCTGGATGGTCTGCATGAAGACCAGCCGCGTACCCACCATGACCAGGGTGGCCACCAGCAGGCCCATCAGTGTGGTGAGCAAGGTAGACCAGGAACTGAAGTCGATCAGGTTGCGCATGGGGGGCGGCGGTGCGGGCAAGCCGCAGGGGTGGAGAGGCATCCATCCTAGCGGCGGCAGGCTGATTTGCCCTGTAGGCCGGAGCCCAACGGTGGCGCACCGTTGCCAGCCTCGACTGTGGCAGCACGAACTACGCGGGTTGAGTCGCCGCACCCTCCGGCAGCTTCGCAATCACTTTGATCTCAAACTGAAAGCCATACAGCCAGGTCACGCCAATGCCCGTGAGCGTGGGGTGCGGCGCATTGCCCCAGTATTCGCCCACCACTTCCCAGGCGGCCTCGAAGTGCTTTTCTGGGTCCACGATGAACACCGTCACATCGATCACGTCGTCAAACGTGCAGCCAGCGGCCTGCAGGATCGCGTTGAGGTTGTCGAACGCCAGCCGCACCTGGGCTTGGTAGTCGGGCTCCGGCGAGCCATCGGGACGGCTGCCCACCTGGCCCGAGACGAAGAGGAAACCGTTGGAGCGGATGGCGGGCGAGTAGCGGTTCTTTTCGTAGAGCGCCTGGCGCCCGGGTGGAAAGACCACGTCGCGAGGGGATGTGTGCGTCGATGCCATGGGGGTGTTTTCCTTTCGGTAGGCCGCAGGGGCCTTGGGTTGTTGTTGAAAGGAATTTATCGGCGTACCCCCGGCAGATAAACGGGCAAGCCTGTCCATCACTGTTTGTAAACTCCAAACAATCTTTGACGAGGCAGGAGCGCCATGGACCGGTTCGATGCAATGCAGGCGTTTGTGCGGGTGGTCGAATCGGGCAGCTTCACCAAGGCGGCCGACACGATGCACGTGAGCAAGACCACGGTGACGCAGCTGGTGCAGCAACTGGAGGCGCGGCTGCGCGTGAAGCTGCTGCACCGCACGACACGGCGGGTGCAGGTCACGGCCGATGGGGCCGTGTACTACGAGCGCGCGGTGCGGCTCTTGGCCGACATGGACGATGCCGAGACCAGCCTGTCGAGCGCGTCAGCCGCGCCCCGGGGCCGCTTGCGGGTGGATGTGCCCAGCCCGCTGGCCCGGCTGATCCTGGTGCCGGCCCTGCCGGACTTTCATGCCCAGTACCCCGATATTCAGCTCGACATGGGCGTCAGCGACCGCATGGTGGATCTGATCGGCGACAACGTCGATTGCGTGGTGCGCGGGGGTGAGATTCAGGACCAGTCGTTGATTGCGCGGCGTGTGGGTGACCTGCAGCTGGGCGTGTACGCGGCGCCCAGCTACCTGAGTCGTGCAGGCAGCCCTGTACACCCGCACGAGCTGGAGGATTCGCACCACCGCGTGGTGGGCTTTTTGTGGTCGAGCACGGGCAAGACGTTTCCGTACGCCATGCGGCGTGGCGCCGAGGAAATTCAGGTGCAGGGCCGCTATGTATTGGCGGTCGACGACGGCAACGCCTACCTCGCGGCCGGGCTGGCCGGCATGGGTGTTCTTTGGCTGCCGCACTACATGGCCCGCCCGCACCTGGGCAGCGGCGAACTGGTGCCCCTGCTGGAAGACTGGGCGCTCGACCCCATGCCGCTGTACGTGGCCTACCCGCCCAATCGTCATGTCAGCGCCAAGGCGCGGGTGTTCATCGACTGGGTGGCAGCTCTGATGGCAAAGCATGCGCCGCCGGTGCGCCCGCCGGGCAAGCGGCCCAGCGGGGCTGCGGACTGAACACCACCGCCCATGCAGGTCAAGCTGCTGCGCATTTTGCAAGAGGACACTTTTGACGCTGCCTTGCCTTGGCACCACGGCGGCCATGGAGAAGGGCGCTCAGTTTTCATGGTCGCTGGGTGCCGCGCTGCGTCAGGGCTAAGGTTGCCCGAAGCTCAACATCACTTGATGCGCCTCTGCCTCCACGCTCAACATCCAGTAGCGTCCATCAATCAGGGCCAGGGCAGGGGTGATGTTGCTTAAAAGCTGCTCGCCGTCAGCTGCATCCACATCACCAGGAAGGTACTGGCGTTGTGTTGTGTCGCCAAGGGTCTGCTGGGTGATGCTGCGAAGTGCGTTGTCATCGTGCGGCACGACCAGCAACACCTGGCTGTCAGTGGGCTGTGCGGCAGCCGCTACGGCTGCTGACGTCCACGCGACGCTTTTGTCGATCAGGCGGATGGGCTCGTTGCCGTAGAAGTAGAAGTTTCTAGCGGGGTCGTTGTCGCTGACCCAGATGGAGTACACACTGCGTCCGCCATGGGCGCGGAAGTACACGAAAGCACCCTCGCGCGTGCAGGCAGCGCAAGGCTGTTCATCTGTCATTGCTGCGTAGCCCTGGCCCGTCTGAACCGGTGTGTTTCCCAACCACTTGGTTTCCTTTTCAAAGCGCCATGCGTAGTAGAGGTCACTGGACCGATATCCCTTGAAGAACAGCACGAGGTGGCGTGCGTTGGGCAGTGAAACTGCACAAGGGGCGCGATCGGTTTTGGCGGCACTGCCGTTGACTTGCACGGTGCCATGTTTCATCCAACGGTCGCCGTTCCATTGCAGCCACTGTAGACAGCCCTCGAAGTCGGCATAGAAGCAATGCAGCACGTCGCCATGAACAACCAGTGTCGCAGGGGTGGATGTCTGCACCGGGTCGCCGGACACCTTCAGCAGTTGAAAGTCGGTCCACTGCGTGCGGTGGCGCCCGATCAAAAACTGGTTTCCTTGTTTGACGCACACCCACCGTTCACCCTTGAACTCGGCGATGGCAGGTGAAGACTGCGTGGTCAGCGGTTTGCCCTGACGCTCCAGCAGACGGGCTTGCACTATCCAGTTTGTGGCGCTGCCAGAACCGGTGTTTGGGCCTTTGGCCTGGCCTTTGCCGGGTGGTACGCCAATTTTTGGGGGGCGCAGCGCACCATTGAGTTCTGCCGCCAGTACCCACCAAGGCGCGACGCCTAGTATTCCCGCGCGCATCCATTCGCGCGAATTGGGGTTTGCGGTTGGGACACGGACCCGAGCCAAGGCTTCACCCGGTTTTGCGACAAACAGTGGTGAAAAATTGTCGGTAGCCTGAGGGTCGAGCGGGAGCTTGGGAAGAAGTCGCAGGTAAGTGGGAGCGGCCACGGCCTTGCCATCGGTGAACGCGCGATATACATCGGCGATAGCCGCGCGAAGGGCCGCGCGCATCACATTGCGGTTGGCCGCATTCACGGCGTCAAAGTAGCGCCCATCGCCGTAGGCGATCCAGTGGTCGCCAGCCGCATTGCTTACCCACAAACCGTTGAAACCGTCCTCGTCATGCATCGCCTTGGCGCATGCATCCGGCGCAAAGTCGATCGAATGGGTCTGAGAGCTCTGGAAGTCGTGCAGGTGACGCCGCGGCGTGCGCAGATGTCCGCTGGCGAAACCGTCGGTCAGATAGTGGCTGGCGAATGCCAGGTACGCATACGCCTTCAACAGTCCGTTGCTGCGATGCAGTCCCTGCTGGGCACTGGCTGAAGCGGCGGTCTCCATTGCTACTTGAAGACCTGCGCGGCAGACATCGTGGGCGTGGGCGCCGAAGTGGTCCCAGTTGAAGCTGGCAATCCACATGTAGCGGCCCCACAAACTGGTGTCATAGGGATAGATTTTTTTGTCCGCCCCTCCGGTGGCGACGTTGTATTGCAGGTCCCAGTGGTCGCTGTTGCGTGCGTAAGCTTCGTGGGGGTCTTCGCCCTTAGCGATCGCGTTGGCGATGGCCTGAAACTCTTCCTCCATGATTCCCAAAATCTTTTTGACCTCCTGGGGGTTTGCCTTGTCGAGCGTAGCGAAGGTTTCGCGAAACGCAGCGGGCTTGTCCGCCTGATCGGAGATGGGCTTGTGCGCAAGGGCATAAAAATCGCCAGCCAGCGCGACGATCTGGCCGAAACTCAGTCGGCAGCCGTTTTCCAGTGTGAATTCGAGATGAGCGGCATCGTGTGAGCTGCCATCCGCCAGCGTGAGCCTGAGCCCATCCACGACCGACCAGTGCTCGGCGCTACCGAAAAAAGCCACCCCTGGCCTACGTCCACCCGCAAGCGCTGTGCGCGTGCGAAAGCGCATCGGGACCTTGCGAGGCTGCTGCTGCGTCTGATCCGGACCGAGCGGTTGATTGACTTTGATGTCCATGAGGTTCTCCTGGTAGTCGGCTTGGTGGGCGCTGCTCCGCGCCTGTCAGCCGGTGTTGGGAAGAACCGAAGGCTAGCGACAGAGGGTCGCGTCGAACAGTCCAAAGCTTGCATGGGTCGTGTGCGTGGCATGAACACACGAGGTTTTTCAGGCATTCGGCTGATCACCAACCTGAAGCTGCGCATCCGACCGTTGGCCACGAATTTGGGGAATCCTTCGAGTTCGGCATGGCCATGCTGTTGGCTGCTCCTGACGGGGAAGCAGACGGCCATCACGGCCGGGCGCTGACGACCTTGGCCCCCGCCACTCGCAGGCTGGCGACAAGCTTGGCGGGCGTGGCGGCTGGCACTACCAGTGTGGCCAGCTCCTTGAGCGCCGCAATGCCGAAGGGGGAGGCGGCTCCGAGTTTGTCGATGGAGGCCAGCACCACGGTTTCTGCAGCGCGCGTGTGCAACGTGCGCTTGACGGCGGCCTCTTCAAAATCCCCGGTAGTCAACCCGGCGTCGGCATGCACACCCGTCACGCCCATCAGGTACAGGTCTGCGCGCAGCTTCATGGCGGCTTCGGTCACGCTGGCGCCCACGTTCACCATCGAATGGCGGAACAGGCGGCCGCCCAGCATTAGCACCTCTACCTGCAGGTGGTCCGCCAGCGCCACAGCCACGCTGGGGCTGTGGGTGACCACGGTGGCGCGCAGGTCCAGCGGAAGGTGTTGCACCACCTGCAGCGAGGTGGTGCCGCCGTCGAGGATCACCACCTGGCCAGGCTGCACCAGAGCCGCGCCGGCGCGGCCCAGTGCGCGCTTGTCATCGGTGGCAAGGTGCTCGCGCACCTGCAGGTTGCCCACGGCTTTTGATGCGGGCAGGGCGCCGCCGTGCACGCGCTGCAGCTGGCCCTCGGCCGCCAGCTCGCGCAGGTCGCGCCGCACGGTGTCTTCCGAAATCCCAAGTTCCTCGCTAAGGGCCTTGGCCACGATCTGGCCGTCTTGCCGCAGGCGCTCCAGGATGAGTTGTTTGCGTTGGGTAGTGAGCATGGGCTTGAAGCGGGGCAACCGTGGATCAAAACCAGGGTTGCGTGAATTTGCATGTTTGTGCATGATATTGCACGAATAAAAATTTGCAAGACCATGTCCACCTCTACCGACCCCAACCCTCCGCTCCTGGTGCTTATTGCTGGCCCCTACCTCTCGGGCACCGACGGCGACCCCGTGGTGCACCCCGTGAATGAATGGCCGCTGCGGCACCACGCCTGCGCTGCCAAAGCCATTCCCGCAACGGAGCCAAGCCTGTGAGCCGCCCCGTGCCCGCACCGGTGCCTGCCAGTACCGAGCAGGTCAAGCTGCAGTCGGTGGAGGTGCTGTCCGACCACTGGTACACCCTGCGCAAGGTGACCTTTGACCTGCGCCGCCGCGACGGCCAGTGGCAGACGTTGAGCCGCGAGGCCTATGACCGCGGCAACGGCGCGGCCCTGCTGCTGTATGACCCGCGCCGTCGTACGGTGGTGCTCACACGCCAGTTCCGGCTGCCGGCGTTCCTCAACGGCAGTACCGACGGCATGTTGATCGAGACCTGCGCCGGCCTGCTCGACGGGGACGACCCCGAAACCTGCATCCGCCGCGAAGCCGAGGAAGAAACCGGCTACCGCGTGCGCCAGCCACGCAAGGTGTTCGAGGCCTACATGAGCCCCGGCTCGGTCACCGAAAAGCTCCACTTCTTTATCGCCGAATACGAGCCGCAGGACCGCATCCGCACCGGAGGTGGCCTCGCTCACGAGGGCGAGGACATCGAAGTGATCGAGATGCCACTTGCCGAAGCCCTGGCGGGCATTGGCAGCGGCGTGATCGAGGACGGCAAGACGGTGATGCTGCTGCAGCATGTGGCGTTGATGCTGCAGGAGGCGGCGGGATGAGGACATGCGGGCGGCGCAGGCGTTAAGACCTGCGATGCCTATCGCGGTGTGCCGCCGGGCAATGCGCCGCCGCGCATCAGGCCTTCTTCTTCACCAGCCCGTAGATCACCAGCAGCACGATGGCGCCGATGATCGATGCGATCCAGCCGACGGACGCATTGGGCCCGTACCAGCCCATGGCCACGCCCACATAGCGCGCCAACAGCGACCCGGCAATGCCGAGAACGGTGGTCATGATCAAGCCCAATTTGTCATTTCCTGGCTTCAAGGCGCGCGCAAGCAATCCGACGATGAAGCCGACAACGATGGTTCCGAGAATGGAAAACATGGAATTCCTTTGTGATGATGGTCAAGCCGCACCGATGGCCCGGCAGCGACTGTAATTGCATTTCTGACCACGGTTTTCCACGCAGGATCCAGGTCGTTGCAGGCCAACTGCGCACCATTGAGAATGGCCTTCATGCCCCTCGCGAGGCGATGGTGGCGCGGATCGGCTCGGCGCCTTGGTCCTTGCAGGCACGATAATGGATGGTGCTATTATTTCAGTAGCTAACAGCGCTTATCCCTCAAGCGCCAGCGGCCATTTTTTCTCATAGTCTCGTTTTTCCAACCCGCCCCCGCTCCTCCATGCAAGCTTTGCTCGACGCCATCGCCGCCATGCCCCTGCCCGTTGAGGCCCAACGCGTCTTTCACGGGCGGGGCGGACTGCATCCGGGTTCTGAGCAGTGGTCGCTGGACGCCTACCCTCCGGTGTTCGTACTGACCAGTTTCGCACCCGCCACGGACGAAGACCTGGCCGCCATCGGCGCCGCGTTGCAGGCGCGCTGGGCGCAGATCGCACCGGCTGGCGAGCCGCTCAGCTGGGTCTTTCAGCACCGGGGCGAGGCCCTGCGCATGGAGGGCCGTAGCGAAACACGGCTGATGGCCGGCGCCGTGCCCGACCCGCACGTCGTGACGGAGGCTGGCGCGCGCTATCGCGTGCATGTGCTGCGCGGGCAAAACCACGGCCTGTTCCTGGACATGGCCGAGGGCCGCCGCTGGGTGCGCGACCACGCGGCAGCCCGCAGCACCGACCGCTACGGCCTGAAGGTGCTCAACCTGTTTGCCTATACCTGCGCTTTCTCGGTGGTGGCGCTGCAGGCGGGCGCCAGGCACGTGGTCAACGTGGACATGAGCCATGGCGCCATCGGCGTCGGGCAGCAAAACCACCAGCTCAACGGCATTACCACGGGCGCGGCGTTTTTGCCGCACGACATCTTCAGCAGCTGGGGCAAGATCACCCGCAGCGGGCCGTATGGCCTGGTCATCGTGGACCCGCCCAGCTACCAAAAGGGCAGCTTCGTGGCCACCAAGGACTACGCACGGCTGATGCGCCGCCTGCCCGACCTGCTGGCACCCGGCGGGCATGCACTGCTGTGTCTGAACGCGCCCGAGCTGGGCGTGGGCTTCCTGCAAGGGCAGATGCAGGAGCTGGCGCCTGAACTGCACTTTGTCGAACGGGTGGCCAACCCGGCTGTGTTTGCGGATGTGGACCCCGAGCGCGCCCTCAAGGTGCTGGTGTACGCCGCCCCGAACCTTTGAACAGGTTCTCAGGGCCGCTTGCGAGTGCCATTTGGGCTTTGTGGGTTATGGGTAGCTTCTGATATTCTTTGCGGCGCCTGTGTGAACCACAGGCCCACGTTCTCACGGCCTCGCCGCCTGGCGCATTCCTGGCGTGTTGGTGCGCGCTTCACCAGGTTCTTCTCATCGACGTATGGTCCGATTTTTCTTGATTTTCATCGCCGTCTTGGCGGTCCTCTTTCGCATCGACATGCTCGATGAGGTGCAACGGGTCGCCATCGAGCCCTGGACCAGCCTGCTCGCCACCGCCAGCGCAGCGCTGATGACCCCGCTGGACTCGGATGTGGCGCACCATGGCCGCATCCTGATGAGCAAGGCCACGGGTTTTGCGGTGTCCATCGAGGCGGGCTGCAACGGCGTGGAGGCGGCCATCATCCTTATCGCCGGCATGATCGCGTTTCCTTCCAGCTGGAAACACAAGCTCGCTGGCATCGCCATCGGCATTGCGGCGGTGCAGGTCGTCAACCTGCTGCGCATCATCAGCCTGTACTACCTGGGCAAGTGGAACATGACCGTGTTCGAGTTTGCCCACCTGTACCTCTGGCAGGCGCTCATCATGCTGGATGTGCTGGTGGTCTGGATGCTCTGGATTCGCTGGATCGCCCGCCAGCAACCTCCCTCACCCCCTCAACCCCCCCTCGCCAATGCAGCTTAGTTCTGTCGGACGTTTCCTGCTGGTTGCCATCGCCAGCCTGCTGTGCCTGATGCCGCTGTGGTACTACCTGTCGCCACAACTGTCCAAGCCCGTGTTCTTCATGGCGGGCGAGGCGGCTTCCACCCTGTTCCACTGGGCACTGAGCTACACCCAGAAAGAGACCACGGCGTTGTTGAACACCACGCTCAAGGTGGTCTCCGTGCAAAACGGCCAGTTCAAATCGGGCAAGCTGGCGCCTTTGGTGGACTACCGCTTGCTGGGCTACGGCATCGTGATCTTCTGGGCTCTGGTGCTGGCATCGTTTCCCCGTCACTGGGGACGCAAGCTGCTCATAGGCTCCTTGGCCATGCTGCCGATTCAGGCGCTCAACGTGGCCCTGCAGTGGTGCAACGATGTCTTCAACCGGGCGGGGCCTGAGGTGTTTGTGCAGACGGGACTGCCCGGGTGGGTGGCCGACGTGGTGGCATTTCTGTACCACTTCAACCTGTTCATCTTTACCGCACTGGCCCCGGTGATGCTGTGGCTGTTGCTGGACCGGGAGTTCTTGGCCAAGCTCCACGCCCAGGCGCGTGCCGCCGTGGCCGTTCAGCGGCCGCAGTAAAGCGGGGAGGCCCCAGGGCGGACAGGGCGGGGGCAAAGCAGGGCAAGCCTGTGGCTCAGCCCAGCATCTCCATGATTGCAGCCCACTCGACGGGCTCCACGGGGGTGATCGACAGGCGGTTTCCGCGCTGCAGCACCCGCATCTGCGCCAGATCCGGGTGCTCCCGCAGCTGCGCCAAACCCACCACCTGTGTCTTGCGCTGCGCCTGCACATCCAGCAGCAGCCAGCGGGGTTTGTCGGCAGGGGATTTGGGGTCGTAGTACGGCGAGGCGGGGTCAAACTGCGTCGGGTCGGTTCGGGTGCCGCTCGCCACGCGCGCAAGGCCGGCAATGCCTGGTTCGGGGCAACTGGAGTGGTAGAACAAAACGCCATCGCCCACCTGCATGTCGTCGCGCATGAAGTTGCGGGCCTGGTAGTTGCGCACGCCCGTCCAGGGCACGGTGGCATTGGGCGCGGCCAGGGCGTCGTCGATGGAGCATTCCTCGGGCTCGGATTTCATGAGCCAGTAGCGCGCGGGGCGGGGTGTGGCAGAGGCAGTCATGGCCGCCATTCTGGCAAAGGTGTGGTGGTGCGCATACAGGACAGGCCGCGCACGTTTTACCAAGTTGCTTCTATTTTTATAGCTACTTGCGCTTGATGGATAAGCGCTGGGTGCCATTTTGGTTTGGATTTCTGCGTCAGAACTGCAGCAGAACGGGCCTTGCAAATCCACATGGGCCCCTAGGAGTTGCAAAACGTACTGGCCCGCCGCCGCAGCAAGCCGCAGAATCAGCGCCGCCCGGGTTCCGGAAGAACAAAAGCCCCCGGCAAGGGGGCACGCAGAGGGAGGGTGTATGGCCAACCAGGCATGGCGGCGCACCAAAGGCGCCAACCATCAGGCAGCGGCAAGCAACAAAAGCAGCTCCTGGTTTCTCATGCTGTTTGCGTTGCCGTTTTCCGCCGTGGGCATTGGCATGCTGCTGCTGGGGGTGCTGCCCACTCTGTACGACTGGTCGCGCATGCAGTTCTGGCATGAAGTGCCCGCACGGGTGGTTTCGGCCCAGCTGAACACGCACCGGGGCAGCAAATCAGGCAGCACCTACAGCGTGTCGGTCCACTACCGTTATGAAGTGGCGGGCGTGGCGTATGACGGCCACCGGCCTGCCATCAACACCTTGGCCGACAACATTGGCAGCTTCCATGAGAACCTGGCCTGGCGCTTGGAGAGTGCGCAGCGCAGCGGTACGCCCTTGCCGGTGTGGGTGAATCCGTCCCGGCCCGATGAGGCCGTGGCAGATAGGAGCCTGCGCCTGAGCCTGCTGGGTTTTCAGATGATTTTTGTGGTGCTGTTTGGTGGCGCCGGGGTGGGCATGTTGATCTGGGGGTGGAGCCTTCGGCGCAGCGATGCACACAAGGCAGAGCGCTTGCAGACCCTGGGCGGTGAGCCATGGCTTGCCAACAAGGCATGGGCCGACAACCGCATCCGCTCCAGCAAGCGCTGGGAGGTGTGGTTCGCCTGGGGCTTTGCCGTCGTGTGGGGCGCCATTGCCTACCCCGCGGCGTTGTCTGCCATTCCCCGCGCCTGGCGCAACGAGAACCACATCGTGCTGTGCGTGCTGGTGCTGATGGTTGCCGTGGGGCTGGGCCTGCTGGTGTGGGCCGTGCGCGCCACGCTGGATGCGCGGCGCCATGGCGAGGTGCGGCTCGTGATGGACCCGTTTCCTGGCGCCATCGGCGGGCATGTGGGCGCCACCGTGGACCTGCCCGGTGTGCCGTACCGGCCTGATCTGCGATTTGCCGTGACGCTGCGCTGTGCCTACCACTACCAGACGCGCACGGGAGGCGGCGACAACAGCCGCGAATCGCGTGAGCAGATCGTGTGGGAGGGCGAGGGTGCCGCACAGGTGCAACCCCAGGGACGGGGCAGCCGCGTGGCGTTCCGCCTGAGCGTGCCCAAGGGCCTGCCCGAGTCTGAACAAGCTGTGGGCACCAACGAGCACCACTGGGCGGTGCTGCTGGAAAGCACCGATCCGGCGCTGAAGTTCTCACGCCGGTTTGAGGTGCCCGTGTATGCCACGGGTGCCGAATCCACCTGGCTCGCACACGACGCCGCCAAGCACCCGCAGGTGCAGGCCCAGCGCGATGCCGAGCTGGACGCGGTGAGCGACATCGAGCCCGTGGAAGGTGGCGTGCGGCTGTACCAGCCCTACGGCCGCCTGTGGCGGCAGAACCTGCTGTGGCTGGTGATGGGCGGGGGCTTCCTGGGCCTGGGCGTGATGGCGGGCTACATCGGCGCGCCTGTGTTGTTTCCGCTGGCGTTTGGTGGCGTGGGCGGCGCCATGCTGGTGTGGGGCTTCTATGCAGTGTCCAACAGCCTGACCGTGCAGCTGGACCGCCAGGGCCTGCGCACCGAACGCCGCCTGTTGGGCCTGATGCTGGCCTGGCGGCAGGTGCCTGCGCACGACATTGCCCGCCTCTCCATCCAGGAGAGTTACACGCTGCAAAGTGGTCACCAGCGCACCACGTTCTTTCGGGTGCAGGTGAATCTGCGCAACGGCAAGAGCGTGAGCATTGCAGACAGCCTCCAGGGCCGCCCTGTGGCGGAGCAGATGCTGAGCACCTTGGCCAAAGCCACGGGCTATGTCCGGTGAAGGGGTGGGTTCAGTGCGCCTTGCGAAACGTGAGGTTGATGCGGTAGCTGCCCGTCATCGGGTGATTGGCTTCAGGTAGCGGCAACACCCCATGAAACCGCAGCCGCGCCGGGCCGCCCCACACCACGACATCTCCATGCATCAGCGCAATGCGCCGCGCCTTGTCGGAGCGCTGTGCGCCGCCCCAAAGAAACACCGCCGAAATGCCCAGTGACACGGACACGATGGGGTGCGCGTAGTTGCCCTCGTCCCGGTCCTGGTGCAGCGACAGCCGGGTGCCGGGGGCATATCGGTTGATGAGGCAGGCGTCAGGCGCAAAGCCGGGGAAGCCCGCTGCTTGCGCCGCGTCAAATGCCAGCTCGCGCAATAGCGGCGGCATGGCGGGCCAGGGCTGGCCGCTGTCGGGGTCGAGGGGGGCGTAGCGGTAGCCGCTGCGGTCGCTCACCCAGCCGAGTCTTCCGCAGTTGGTCATGGCCACGGACATGCGCAGGCCCCCGGGGGTGATGAGGTGCCGGAAGGGGGCTTGTGCCGTCACCTGCTGCACCGCTTGCAGCAGGTCTGCCGCCTTCTCCAGCGCAAAGCCGCGCAGCACCATGGCGCCGGGCTCCAGCACCTCGGGCGGCTGGGCAGGCTGGGGTGGGTCGTCGAAAAGGCTCAGGCTCATAACGGATGGCAATCCATGGCGGCAGTGTGGACCACAGCTGCCGTCGTCCCCGGAGGAGAAGGCGCGAAGCGGCACAGGGGGAACATCATCCAGCATCGTGAAAGATCACACCCAGCGTATGCCGCTGCCCGCTGCGCAAGCGGCTCACGCCATGTCGCATCTGCACGCGGTACGGCCCGCGCGTGCCCTGCACGGGGCGGTGGTGCACGGCAAACACCACGGCGTCGCCGCGCAAGAGCGGCACCACCTCGGCTCGCGACTGCATGCGCGGGCGCTGCTCGGTCAGCACGAATTCGCCGCCCGTGAAGTCGCGCCCGGGCTCTGACAGCAGCACCGCGACCTGCAGCGGAAACACATGCTCGCCATACAGGTCCTGGTGCAGACAGTTGTAGTCACCAGGGCCGTATTGCAGCAGCAGCGGGGTGGGGCGCACCTGGCCAGCGGCATGGCAGCGGGCAATGAAGTCGGCATGCCGCGTGGGGTAGCGCACATCGATGCCCATGGCGGTGTTCCACTGGTTGGCGATGGGCGCCAGGTGCGGGTACAGTGCCTCGCGCAGCCCGGCCACCACACCGGGCAGCGGGTAGCTGAAGTACCGGTATTCGCCTTGGCCAAAGCCGTGGCGCTGCATCACCACGCGGCTGCGGAAGGTGCTCTCATCCGCGTTGCCGTACAGGCGGGCCAGCGCGGCGCATTCGGTGGCACTGAGCAGTTGCGGCAGTACCGCATTGCCTTGCTGGTGCAGGGCCTCCGTGGTTGTTGGCCAGTCGATGGCAGCCGCTCGCTGCGCCCAATCGTCGTTCTTCAGACCGGGTTGGTGAGACAGCGGGCCAGAGCTCATGCCACCTTCTCCGCCAGCGGTTGTGCGGGCTCTGGCGCTGCTTCACGCGTCAGCAGCGCACGTTTGCGTTCCACGCCCCACCGGTAGCCCGACAACGCGCCATCACTTTTCACCACCCGGTGGCAGGGTATGGCCACCGCCAGCGCATTGGCCGCGCAGGCCTGCGCCACGGCGCGCACGGCGGTGGGGGCGCCTATGCGCTGGGCCACCTCGGCGTAGCTTGCAGTCTGCCCGGCGGGTATGGCCTGCAGGGCCTGCCACACGCGTTGCTGAAACGCCGTGCCACGCACGTCCAGCGGCAGGTTCAGCCCCAGGCCCGGGGCCTCGACAAACGCTACCACCTGTGCCACCAGCGCTTCAAACGCGGTATCCCCGCCGATCAGGTGTGCCTGTGCAAAACGGTCCTGCAGGTCGCGCACCAGGGTGTCGGCATCGTCGCCCAGCAAGATGGCGCAGATGCCCCGGTCGCTCTGGGCGACCAGAATGGCGCCCAGCGAACACTGGCCGATGGCAAAGCGAATGTCTTGCGCCGCGCCCCCCGCGCGGTAGCGGCTGGGCGTCATGCCCAGTACCTGGGCCGATTGTTCGTAAAAGCGGCTGCTGGACTGGTAACCCGCGCTGTAGATCGCGTCCGTCACCGAGGCCGTGTGTGCGTTGTCGAGCGCACTGCGCAGGCGCTGCGCACGCTGGGCGGCGGCATACGCCTTGGGCGTGAGGCCCGTGGACTGCTTGAAGATGCGGTGCAGGTGCGACGGGCTCAGGCCCATCTGGGCGGCCAACGCATCCAGCGTGGGCGCTTCACCGGCGGCAGCGCCTTCGATGATGCGGCAGGCCTCGGTGACCAGCGCGGCGTGGTGCGACAACGCCGTGGGCTGCCGGGGCTTGCAACGCTGGCAGGGGCGAAAGCCTGCGGCTTCTGCATCCGCGCAGCTGTCGTGAAACCGCACATTCTCCGGCCGGGGTGCACGCGCCGCGCAGCTGGGGCGGCAATACACGCCCGTGGTCTGCACCGAATACCAAAAGCTGCCGTCCGCCGCTGCGCTGCGCGCCGCCACCGCCGCCCAGCGCGGGTCGGCCTGGGTGGCTGCGGCCTGTGCGGCCTTGGTGGAGGGGGTGGCGCGGTGGGGCATGGAGACGGCGTAGGTAAATGGTCGGTCCGGGAGACTGGCGCTGCGCTGGGTGGCGTTCGGGTTCATGGTGGATGGCTCACAAGGGGGTTGCGATGCCATGCACTCTAGGGATGGGGTGCGCAGTGTGCACTCCGAAGCTTGCTTTTGAATTCTGCGCCACGGCACCGAGGTGGTTCTAGTGCTGAATTTGCTCTGAGTTCAATTGCTGTTGGCGCTTTCCCATCAAGCGCTAGAGGCCTAAAAGGCACAAATCTACTGGCTGTTGTGTGGGATTGATCGCGCCCCCATCTTTTAGACTGCACCCGGCTTGCCGCCAGCGCCCAGGCCAACCAGAACAAAGCCCACCATTCGGGAGGAGACCCATTTATGCCGCACATCCGCCACGTACGCAGGGCGGGGTTCCACAAGGCCCTGTTGCTCACCTTGTTTGTCGCCGCAGGGGGCGTGGGGACTACTGCAGGGGCCGCTGACCCACAGGCTGCACACCCTCTGGTGGGCCGCTGGAAGGTGGCCAGCATCAACGGCGCGCCGCCGCCGAAGTTCCTGGCGGGCCAGGTGCTGGTGATCCAGGCCGATGCGCAGGTCATCAACCTCGACCTGGGCGCATCCGGTGGCACAGCCGCATCGGAGGGCGCCGTGCAGAAAGCCCTGCGCGACGCTCTGATGCGCGGCACCTGGCGTGCCGACAAGGCGCGGCTGTATGTGTCGAACAGCCCGCGCCGCGACACCGGCAGCGCCTACGCCGTCACGCAACAAGGCAAGTTGCTGAGCTTGGACCCGGACCCGTATTTCTCGAATGCGGACGTACCCTCCAAAGCTACCTACGAGCGCTTGCCGTGACGTCCCCCGCGTCCCCACGCCGCGCGGCGCAGCGGCGTGAAAAGCTGCCGGGAGGCATTTGGGTTCTGGCCTTGTTTGCTGTGCCCTTTGCCGCAGCGGGCATTGGCATCTTCGTGTTCATGGTGGCTTCGCCCGTGTTTGATTGGGCGCGCATGCAAACCTGGAACCAGGTGCCTGCGGTGGTCGAATCTGCCACGCTGCAAAGCCACCATCCCAGCAAGGGCGGCACCACGCACAGCGTGTCAGTGCGCTACCGGTATGTGGTGGAGGGCGTGGCCTACACCGGGCAGCGTGCCGCCATTCACGATCGGGCCGACAACATTGGCAGCTTTCAAGAAGAACTGGGCCGCCGTCTGCAGGGCTTGCAGCGCACTGGCAAAGCCGTGCCGGTGTGGGTCAATCCCCGCAACCCTGCCGAGTCGATTGTGGATCGCCGCCTGCGGCCGGGCCTCATCACCCTGGCACTGGTGTTGTCATCGGTGTCGGCATGGTTTGGGCTGGCGGTGCTGGCAAAGATAGCCCGCGCCGTCTGGAACGGTGGCATGCCCGTTGTACCCGGCCCGCCGGGCTCTCGTTCTCCGCGCTGAAAGGTCGGCGCGCGGTACGCGCCCAAGTGCGTAATTTGCTATATTAAAGATAGCTGCTTGCGCTTGATAGATAAGCGCTAGGGGCCAAAAAACACTCAAACTTCCGGCGGCTGCAGCGGCCGGGGCCGCCGTTTGCCCGTGCCACCCCAGCGCAGTGCGTCTTCGCCCGGAATGCCCAGCGGGTTGTTGACTGGCTCGCTCAAAGGCGCCAGCAGTGCGTGCAGGTCGGCCTCGCTGAACTTGACCGCGCCTTCAGCATCGTGGCCCAACACGCCCTGGGCCAGCGCGGCCTTGCGGGCCTGCAGCTCCAGCATGCGTTCTTCGATGCTGCCTTCCACCACCAGTTTGTAGACAAACACGGGCTGGTCCTGCCCGATGCGGTGGGCGCGCGCGGTGGCCTGCTCTTCGACGGCGGGGTTCCACCAGGGGTCGAGGTGGATCACGGTGTCGGCGGCGGTGAGGTTCAGGCCCAGACCACCGGCCTTGAGGCTGACGAGCAGGATGGGGGCGCTGGTGTCGTCCTGCGCCTGGAACTGCCGCACCACCGCGCCACGCTGGCGGGGTGGCGTCTGGCCGGTGAGGGTCAGGTAGGGCAGGGCCAGGGTGTCGAGCAGCTCGGCCGCCAAGCCCAGCATCTCGGTGAACTGCGAGAACACCAGGACGCGGCGGCCTTCCTCGACCAGGGCGGGCAGCATGTCGGCCAGCAGTTCTAGCTTGGCGCGCTCCATCGTGTGGGCCGTTTTCGTGGTTCCTTTGACAAGGCGCGGGTCGCAGCAGACCTGGCGCAGCTTGAGCAACGCGTCCAGGATGGTGATCTGCGCGCCGTCAAAGCTCTGGCGCTCCAGCGCACGGCGCACCTGTTTGTCGGCCGTGGTGCGCACGGCCTCGTACAGCTCGCGCTGTTTGCCTTGCAGCTCCACGCGCTGGATGACCTCGGTGCGCGGCGGCAGTTCGGTGGCCACGTCCTGCTTGCGGCGACGCAGGATGAAGGGGCGCACGCGCTGCGACAGGAGCTGCGCGCGCAGGGTTTCACCGTTTTCCTCGATCGGCTTGCGCCAGCGGGCGTTGAAGCTGCGCACATCGCCCAGAAAGCCGGGCATCAAAAAGTCGAACTGGGCCCACAGCTCGCCCAGATGGTTCTCCAGCGGCGTGCCCGTCAGGCACAGCAGGTGCGGCGCCTGCAGCTTGCGCAGGGCGCGGGCGCTGCGGCTGCCGGCGTTCTTCACCATCTGCGCCTCGTCCAGGATCAGCAGGTGGAACGGCTGTGCGGCCAGCGCCTCCACGTCGCGCCAGAGCAGCGGGTAGGTAGTCAGCACCAGGTCGTGGTCGGCCATCTGCAGGTAGCGCTGGCCACGGCTCGCGCCGTGCAGCGCCAGCACGCGGAGGTTGGGGGCCATGCGGGCGGCCTCGGCTTGCCAGTTGAAGAGCAGTGAGGTGGGCAGCACCACCAGGGCAGGGCGGGTCAGGCGCCCGGCCTCCTTTTCGGCCAGCACATGGGCCAGCGCCTGCGCGGTTTTGCCCAGGCCCATGTCGTCGGCCAATATGCCGCCCAGGCCCTGCGCGC
This sequence comes from Acidovorax sp. FG60, assembly GCF_057808995.1. Taxonomy (NCBI): domain Bacteria; kingdom Pseudomonadati; phylum Pseudomonadota; class Betaproteobacteria; order Burkholderiales; family Comamonadaceae; genus Acidovorax; species Acidovorax sp. FG60. The sequence goes on along the minus strand of NZ_JBMDJC010000010.1, from coordinate 146,136 downwards.
GCAGGTACTGCAGCCAGGCCAGGCCCTCCAGTTGATAGGGGCGCAGCTGCACCCGGAGTCCCTGCGGCGCGGCCACCGGCTGCGGGGTGCCGATGGTGCGCAGGCGCTTGGCGAGCTGGGCCAGGCCCACGTCGCCCTGCAGCTGCCAGTCGTTGTTCCAGCCATTGACCGTACCCACGCGGTGAGCCAGCACCAGCCCGGCGCGCAGGGCTTCGATGCGGCGGGCCTCCCACGCGCCCAGGTGCAGCGGATCGCCATCCTTGCGCTGGTTACGGGTCGGGTCGGTCAGCAGATCGACCATGGCGCCCACGATGGCCTTGAGCGGGCCGGCGGGCGCATCGATGCGTTTGCCGCCGGGTGCGCGCAGCGAAATGATGGCGATGTCGTCGATGGCGGCCATCTGCTGCGCGTTGAGCCAACGGGCGTCGCGGCGCAACAGGTCGGCCAGCATGGGGGCCAGGTCCAGCGTTTCGCCGTCGATCTCTAGCCCCAAGCTGAGCAGCCAGGCGCCTTCGCGCTCGGGCAGTTGCAGCTTTTGCACGGGGCGTTCGCGTGCGGCCAGCGGGCCGTCCACTTCCTTGCCTAGCAGTTCGCCCGTGTCGGGGGCGATCAGCAGCTTCCAGCGCAACACGGGCACGCTTTCGTGCGCAAAGCCGGGCTGCACCACCACGCTCCAGCCCTCGGCGCGCAGTTGGGGAATCTGTTCGGCCCAGAAGTCGCCAAAGTGGGCCTCCTGCGCCAGCGTCCACACGGGGCCCAGCGTGGCGGCTACGGCGCGGTGGCGCCATTGCAGCTTGTTCGCATCGACGGGGATCAGGCCCAGATCCCACACGCGGTCCATGGCGTCGGCCTCGGCGCCCAGGTTGCGCTGCATGCGCACAACCGGGCCGCCGGTGTCGAACAGGTCTTGCACGGGGCCCGGGCGCGCGTTGAGGATGGAGGTGGGGGCAGGCGTCTGCCAGTGGGCGCCATCATCAGTGCGGTAGGTCCAGTCAATCTGCACCAGCGTCACGCTGTCGCCGCGCGGCCCCAGCTTGCCCTGGGGCGCCATGCCCAGCAGGCCGTCGCCCCGGCCCAGGGTCATGAGGGTGATGCGCGGGCGGAAGTGGCCGGTGGTTATGCCAGAGTTGTGGGCGCTTTCGGGGGCAGGGCGGTCGGGTTGAACAGACGTGGGGGGCTCATCGTTGCGCAGCAGCGCCATTACGCGTGCGGCTTCCGCATCACTCAGGGGCGCTAGCGCCTGCAGCTGGGCAGGCCTGGCCTGGGTGCGCAGGGCCTGCACCCAGGCCTGTACCAACGCCGCCCGGTCAGAGCGGGGCGGGATGGGTTCTGTGGGGGGGGCACCGGATGCAGGCATAGGCCGCCGATTGTGCCGTGGCGGCGGCGTCCCGGACCGCGCCTAGAACTCCCAGGCCATGCCCACTTGGCTGAACGTGCGGCCGTTGCCACGGCCCACGGCGGCGGATGCTTTGAGCCCGTCGGTGATGGCGTAGCGCAGGCCCACGGCCTTGTCCGGGCGCGACCTTTGTTCGCCGTACACCTCAGACGTGAGCTGCAGTTGTTCAGTAAGCGGAATCTCATAGCCCACGGCCCAGGTGGCCGCACGGTGGCGGGCGCCTTGTGCCCTGACGGTTTTGTGGCCGGCATTGAGGTGCAGCACCTGCGCATTGGCCAACCGGTAGCTGGCCAGCGCTGTGAGGGCGGTTTCGCGCTCGGTGAAGCGCTGCGGGGTGGCGTGGTCGCGAACGCGGGTGTGGCCCATGTCGAACCTCGCACCCACCGACCAGCCCGTTTCGTTCTGGATGGACACCCACTTCACACCCCAGCCATGCCCATGGAAGGTGGTGGATGCGCCCATGGCCGTGTCTTTGGCGCGTGCCAGCGAGACCTCCATTTCCAGCTGCGGCGCGATGCCAGCGCCAAAAAGCAGCTCGGCACCTCGGGTCTTGTCATCGCGGCCGAAGACACCTTCGAGCTTCATGGCGCCTTGGGTCAGCGTGCCCGCATCGTCGGTGTGCATGGGCGCTTCGGCGTGGGCGTGCAAGGCGCTTGCCAGGCTGGACAGTGCGATGCAAAGGGGCGCGATTTGCGAGGGTTTTGTGGCTTTGGGGGGGCGTCTCATGGGGTCTCTCTTTGTAGTGGGATTCGAATTATTGCGGGGCGGGTCAGGCGCATCGTCAGTCTGTAGAACGGGGCAGGGCGGCAGGCCATCGCAGCTCAATGCCAAAGCCCGAAGCACAGTCTGGGAGCACCGTGTGGCCCCCGTGCGCGCGCGCCACCAGGTCGGCCAGCACCAGCCCCAGGCCACGCATGGCGCTGCCTTCGCCATAGGCCTGCTGCTGCAGCGATTGCTGCAAACGGGCTTTGGTGTGGGGCTGGCAGCCGTCGCCATCGTCCTGCACGCGCAACACGGTGTCGACGCCCTCCTGCAGCGCGGTGATGGTGACCTGGTGGGCGTTGAAACGGTGCGAGTTGTCCAGCAGGTTCAGCAGGGCGGCGGCCAGCAGATCGGGGTCGGCGTCCACTGGGGTGGTTTGTTGGATGGAGATGGCCATGTCGTGAAACGCCAGCGCATCGATGAGCTGGCGCATGTCAACGTTTTGGCGCTGTGGCTCCATGCCGCTGCGAAACATCATCAGCAGCGCTTGCATGACCCGACCGAGCCTGCCCGCAGCGTCTCGCGCGCGCACCAGGCGCGGCCTTATCGACTCGGGCGCCTCTTTGATCGCCAGGGCCAGTTGCACGTCGATACCCGCCACCGGCGTGCGCAGGGCATGGGCCGCGTGCGAGGTGAACGCGCGTTCGCTGATGATCCGCTGTGCCAGCCTGTGCCCCAGGTCGCCAATGGCCTGCTCGATGGGATGCAGCTCCTGCCTCGGTGCGGCCTTGGGCGCGGTGTCGGGCCGAAGGGGGTCATAGTGCTGAACGCTTTGGCCCAGGGCGCCCAGCGGGCGAAGCTCCTGGCGGATGCGCCAGTTCATCAGCAGGGCCGACAGCAGGCCCATCGACAGCGCCGCCATCAGCGTGTACCAGACCACTTCACCGTGCACCTCGTCGCGCTCCGTGCGGCTTTGCGCCACCACCAGGAATTGCCCGGGGCGCTGGCTGAATACCGACGTGAAGGCGCGCCATTGCCCGTCTTGCGTCCAGGCGATCGCCTCGGTGGGGGCGGTTTGCAAGGCCAGCTCGGGGGCCTTGTGCGAGCGGCTTTTCACGCGGCCCGACGGAGCGTCCACCACCTGCCAGACCAGGTGTTCCTCATACGAAAAGTGTTTGGTGGCGCCTTGGCCGCTGGTGGCCAGATCGGGCTGGATGGCCATGACGCTGTGAAAAATCTCAGCAGCCTCTCGCAGTTCCTGGTCCATGAGTTCGCCCATTTCGTGGGCGATCACGTACCAGACGACCACGGAGGTCAACAGGCCGAACGCGATGGAGATAAACAGCAGCGATTGGACGAGCCGCCCCCGGATGGACGGCGGTTTTGTCTCGCCCGTGCGCGTACCCATGTCGTTAGCCCGTAGAGGCCGTTAGGGGCGTCGGCGGGGCAACGGGTACAGGAATGCGGTAGCCCATGCCCCGCACCGTCTGGATCACGTCCTTGCCCAATTTGCTGCGCAGATTGAAAACGTGCACCTGCAGCGCGTTGCTGGCCAGGTCGCTGTCCAGCCCCAGCACCAGTGCCTCCAGATCCGACGTGGAAACCGTGCGCCCCGCGCGCAACACCAGCGCCTCCAGCACAGCCCATTCACGGGCGGTCAACTCCACCCGCTGGCCGTGCAGCCGCACTTCCTTGTCGGCCAGCAGCACCTCCACCGCGCCAAATGCCTTGCTGGGAGTGCCGCCGGTCATCCGGCGGGACAGTGCACGCAGCCGGGCGCACAACTCCTCGGGGGCAAAGGGCTTGACGAGAAAATCGTCAGCACCGCTGTCCAGCCCGTGGATGCGGTCACTGAGCATGTCACGCGCGGTGAGCACCAGGGCCGGTGTTTTGGCACCCTTGGCGCGCAGGCTGTGCAGCCAGTCGAGGGCGGAGCCGTCGGGCAGGTTCCAGTCCAGCAGCCAGGCGTCGTAGGGCTCTGTCACCAGGCCCCGGGCTTGCGCCAGGGTGGTGCACCAGTCCACCAGATAGCCGTCGTGCTGCAGAAAATCCCGCAAGCCTTCGCCCAGAGTGTGATCGTCTTCCAGCAGCAACAGTCGCATGCGAACCTGGTCCGTCAAAAGTGCTGCTTGGTGCCGGTGACCATGGCCCGCACGAGGCGCACCCGCTCCAGCCGCCCCATAACGATGGCCGCCGCAGCGTGCAACCCTGCCGCCAGCAGCAGTCCGTTGGCCAGTACCTCGTGCAACTCCATCAGCCATTCGTCGCCGAAGAATGTGTCGGTGGTTTGCATCCACCCCGTTACGCCCAGGGCCAGAACGATGGCCATCAAGGCCAGCATCATCAGTGCCCCGAGGGGGTTGTGGCCCACGTAGACCGGATGCTCGCCATTGCGAAGTGCGCCCAGGTGCTTTGCCAGTCTGCGCGGGGTGGGGAAAAAGTCACTGAACCGCGCGTGCCGGCTGCCCACGAAGCCCCAGACCAGCCGCGCCAGCACCAGGGCGCTGGCGGTGTAGCCCACCCACTCGTGTGCTGTTTTTCCGGGCTCCAGAACAAACTGGTTCAGGACCACGCAGCTCACCAGGCTCCAGTGAAAAATGCGGACAAACGGGTCCCATACCTTGGTGGCGGCAGGGGGGTGGTGGAGAGGGATGGGCTTCATGGGCGACTCGGGGTGCAGGCGAGGGGCAGGACGGGACGCTTTTCTGAGGCTTACTTGCGCTCGATTTCAGCGCCGGTGGCGGGGTCGAAATAGATCTCCACTTTCTTGCCCGCCTTGTCCAGACCGTAGATTTCGTAGCACTTGCCTTTGCTGACCTTGAAGGTCCGGATCTGGTAGCCCTGCTTTTCGAGCCCGGCCTTGAAGTCGGCTTCTTTCATCCATTTTTCTTCTGGAACATTGCAGGTGGGGCCCGCAAATGCAGCGGTAGAACCAAGGGCGAGAACAAGGGCGGTGATGTGCAGTTTCATGGTGAATGTTGGTGTCAGTGGGTTTGAACATGTGGACTGACTGCCCACAAACTGCATTGGACGCGGCCAAGATTAAGTGGGGATGAAGCCGCACTGCGGCGCGCCGGACACAGGCCACAGATGCGCTGCACCTCCAGGAAAACTTTTGTTAACAGGGGGATGGTGGAAGGTGCTGCGGTGAGTGGGGCCGCCGCAGACAACGCAAGGACAGCCTTCGGCAGCCAATCGGCTTGGGGGACGGCTCTGCGCCTGCATACACCGCTGGCTGTAGCGCAACCGAGCTGTTCCGTTCGCGAAGGACTTGTCCCCAGCGTCGCCCCCTACCTGGGCAGTGGCCTTCGTGCTAACCGCTCAGCACCCGCGCAAACAGCTCGTTGCGAAAGTGGATGCCCAGGCGCGCAAAGGCGCGGTTGCGGTAGGTTTTGACGGTGGGCACGCCCAGCCCCAGGTCGCTGGCGATGCCCTCGTGTGTCATGCCCTGCAGCAGGCGGGCACACACGTCCAGCTCGCGGTCCGTGAAGTCGGCGTGCACGCGCAGCAGGCGCTCACGCAGCGCGGGCAAGCTGGCGGGCAGGGGGCCGTGCCGGGCAGGGTGTTCGGCCTGCGGCAATGCCAAGCCGGCGCTTCCAGACCGTGGCCAGGCGGCGGGTGCCAGGGTGTCGCTGTGCGACAGTGCAATGTGTTTGCGTGCCAGCGCCAGCAGCACGGGCGCCACCGCCTCGAAGCCGCCGATGTGGGCATCGCGGAAGGGTTTTTGGTGCTGGTGGCGGTAGAAGTTGACGGCAAATACCGATCCATCGCTTTCGTATTCGACCACCGACACGCGCTCGGCCACGCCATGGGCCTCGTACACCCGGGCGCGGTGCTCTCCATCGACCTCCCGGGCCGTCAGGTGGCACAGGCGGGTAGGGGATTCTGCGGGCGCCGCTTCGTCAAAGGAGCGGCCCCAGGTGCGGTCATGGCGGTAGGGGCCTGAGAGGTAGGCCCACCAGCAGTCCTGCGTGGTGTCTGGCACGCCCAGGCTGGCCGACATGAACAGCGTGGGCTTGCAGCGATGCCCTGTGCGGTACACCGACCACGAGGCTGCCGGCAGCACGGGGGCCAGGTCCTGCAGCAAGCCCGACGCAAAATCGGGCTCGCCCAGCCGGTGCACCATGCCCGCCAGCGCATGGCCCGCCGGGCCCGTGGTGGCCTGCCTGCCAGTGGCAGACGGTGGGGAAGGGGTCCATTGCCTCATGGCGAGCTGGGGTGGGGGTTACGCCGTGTCATTGCGTTGTCATCCTCTGGGATGACAGGGGGTTTGCGCCACGGGATTTACGCTAGGTTCATAACCAATAGGGCCTACGCAAACCGGGATGCAGCGGCCGCCTCGCTCTGGGGTGAACCGCTTGCCTGAACCCTGTTTGCGTAAGTCATGACTCATTCTGCAGCCCAAGCCCTCTAATGCCTGACCTACCGACCCTGGCCGAACCTCGGCTGAAGTTCTTTGCCGATCTGCGTGTGGAAGTGGGGGCGCCCCAGCAGGTGGGTCAGACCGTGCATGGCCTGCGCCGCCTGATTCCCATCACCGGCGGTACCGCTACGGGCGATGGCTGGAGCGCCCGGGTGCTGCCGGGTGGTGCGGATTTTCAGCTCATCGTGAATGACCGGCTGTCAGAGCTGGATGCGCGCTACGTGCTGGAGACCGACGCAGGCGACTTCATCTACGTGCAGAACCGGGCCGTGCGCTCCGGGCCGCCGGAGCTGATTGCCCGCCTGGTGCGCGGCGAGCCGGTGGACCCGGCGCAGATCTACTTCCGCTGCAGCCCGAGCTTCGAGACCGCTGCCCCCGCGCTCTCCTGGATGGGCGAGCGCATGTTTGTGGGCACGGGTGCCCGCTATCCCGACGCTGTGGTCATGCGGTTTTTCGAGCTGCTTTAGGAGCCAGGCTCTTCGTTCTGACCACCCCACGCTGCATTCTTTTCCCCCTTGACCCGCCTGACAGAACTCCTGGAGACAACCATGAAGCCTTCTTTCCATTCCGCCCCCGCCGCCGCTGCACGAAAAAGCGGCACACGCCGCACACTGCTTGCCGCAGCGGTCACTCTGGCCGCCAGTCTGCTGCCCTGGTCGGGCGCGCAGGCGCAAGCCAGTGGCGGCGCGTATCCGAACAAGCCGGTGCGCATCATCGTGGGCTTTCCGGCGGGCACGGGGCCCGATATCGTGGCGCGCCTGCTGGCGCAAAAGTTGTCGGAAGGCTGGGGCAACCTGGGCGTGATCGTGGACAACAAACCCGGCGCAGGCGGCCTCATTGCAGCGGGCGAAGCAGCCCGCGCCGCACCGGACGGCTACACGATCATGCTGGGCGAGACGGGCCAGCTCAGCATCGCCCCGAGCAGCTACAACAAGCTGCCCTACGACCCAGCCAAGGACTTCGCCGCTGTGAGCCAGGTGGTCACGTCCGACTTTGTGCTGCTGGTCAACCCCCAAAAGGTGCCGGCACGCAACGTGAAGGAGTTTGTGGACTGGACCAAGCAGCAAAAGGGCCTGTTCCTGGCCACCTTCGGCGCGGGCACGCCGGGGCATTTTGGCGCCTTCATGTTTGGGGACGCGGTCAAGCTCAAGCCCGAGCCCGTGCACTACAAGAACACGTCGGATGCGTTGGGCGGCCTGTTCAGTGGCGACGTGCAGGGCGTGTTTGCCAGCGTGGGGCTGGCCGCGCCCAACGTGAAGGCTGGAAAGCTCGCCGCACTGGGCACCACCGGGGCCACGCGCACGCCCACGCTGCCCGATGTGCCCACCATCAAGGAGCAGGGCTACGCCAATCTGGAGTTCTCATCGTGGTTTGGCATCGTTGCACCCGCCAAGACGCCCCCCGAGATCATTGCCAAGCTCAATGCCGACATCGTGCGGGCCGTGCAGTCGCCTGAAGGGAAGGCGAAGATGGAAGAGGCCGGTTTCCGCGTGACGGGCACCAGCCAGCAGGACTTTACCCGCACCATTGCCGCCGACACGGTGACCTGGGGCAAAGCAGTGGCCGCCACGGGTTTCAAGGCCGATTGATGTGCCCAAACGCTAGGGCCACGCCATCTGCGGCGTAGCCCTAGTGTCCTGAGTTGGAAATTCATTTCATAAAGACGCCGAGAATCGCCGCCATACTGCGTTGCAAATCCTCGCGATAGCTACGGCTATCGCTGTGGTTTGCGCCTTGCCTGGCGACGATTTCGACATCTTTATTTCATCAACGAACTTCCAACCCAGGACACTAGCGGGTTCTCAGCGGGATTACCGAGATGCCTTGGGTGCGGGCAACTGCAGCTGCGCCTCCTGCACCACGCGAACGCAGTCCTTCAAGTGCTGCTCGCCCAGGTAGCGCAGCGTGGCATAGCCAATGGTGGCAGCCACAGCCTGTCCCGCGAGGGGAACATACTTGGCGGCCTGTTTGGTCGTCAGGCGAAGACCCACGGTCTGCGTGGCGCGGATGACCAGCTCGCGCGTGATCAGCTTGCCGATCAGCACCGACCCCACAAGGCTCACCGCTTTTTGCACCTGCTCGCGCTTGTTCGGGTCGAGTTGGTCAATCTGCGCCGCCGACAGGCCGAACTCGGCATTGATCTGCGGGAGCAGGCGTGAGAGCAGTGCGGCATCCACCGCCCAATCGAGCCCGGGCACGGGCACGGCACTGGCGGCGGCAGCCACCAGGGCACGCCGATGGAGCAATTTGCGGCTGCGTTGCACGGCGGCAGCCAAGGCGGGATTGCCAGCTGCCATCTGCAGGGAAGTGGGCATGGTTGGGTGGTATTGAATGAAATGTCGGTGAAAGAAGGAGCGGCTGCCAACAGTAGCAGTGAATCCATCATTTCATCAGTTTTTGCCCTTCACAAGGCTGTATACCGCCAGCAGCAGCATGGCGCCCACCACCGAAGCGATCCAGCCTGCGGCCTCGCCTTGCTGGTACCAGCCCATGGCCAGGCCCAGATAGCTGGCCAGAAATGAACCCGCCACCCCGAGCAGTGCGGTCATGATCCACCCCAGCTTGTCATCCCCCGGCTTGAAGGCCCGGGCCAGAAGACCCACCACCAGACCGACCACCAGCGTTCCGATCAATGACACCATAATTGTTTCCCCTTGTGTTGTTACGACGGCGATGCGCTGACTCTAAAGAAGGCGGGAAAGTGGGGGTGTCGGACAACGCGCCCTGTGGGCGTCCCGTCTGGTGGCGCGCCGTCGCCTGTTCTCGCCATGCATTCGCTTTCGCTCCGCGTGTCGGCGCCGTTGGATGACGCTGCAAGCGGTCGGTAGCGGGTTGTGGGTGCTGTCTGACATCCTGGTGCGGCGGGTGCTTGCCAAGCCAGCGTGCGCTGGGCCCTACATTCAAGCGTCTGCACTTTAAGGAAGACTGATGACCCAAACCCCCAAGACCCGTTCTTTCTCCCTGGTGTTGATGGCCGCGCTGGCCCTGGGGGGCGCCGTGGCGCTGCCCACCACTGCGGCCGCACAAAATGGCGATGAGGCTTCGCTGGCGCGCGGTGCGGTACCGGACACGACCCCTCAGCAACGCTACCAGACCGCCATCCGCGAGGCAGGCGGTGGCCTCAAGGTCAGCCTGGAGGAATGCCGCACCATGGCTGCGGCGGAGCGCAGAGGCTGTGAGTCCCAGGCCCGGGCACGCTATCAGGCCGACATGGCCACTGCCAAAGCCATGTTGCGCGACCCTTCGCTGGGCCCGGTGAATGTGGTGGGAGGCCCGATCCGCAGCACCGAAACGGTGTACGAAATCAAAAAGTAACCGGTGCCGCAGGCCGGCAGTTACTTTGCTTGCGCGGTGTCGCCGTCGGCAGTGCCCGCCACGCGGCGCGCGCCATTGAAGCGGCGAGCCCAGTAGGCCACGCCCATGTCTTCCACACGTATCTGGGCGCCGCTTCGGGGAGCATGGATGAACTTGTTATCCCCCACGTAGATGCCCACGTGGCTGAAATTGCGGCGCATGGTGTTGAAGAACACCAGATCACCCGGCTGCAGCTCTTTTTTGTCGATGACCTGGGTGGCGGCAGCTTGCTGATCTGCACGGCGGGGCAGCAAAAGGCCCACGGTCTGTTCGTACATGGCACGCACGAAGCCGCTGCAGTCAAAGCCTGTTTCGGCACTGCTGCCACCACGCTTGTAGGGCACGCCCAGAAACCCCATGGCGTTGACCACCAGGGAAGATGCCTGGTCGGCCACGGTGTGGGCCCGGTCCGCCACCTTGTGGCTCACGTCTTCCAGCCGCGTCAGCAGGCCTTTGTCCGTGATGAAACGGTCCATATCGTCAGGGTTTGCCGCTTGCGGCGCAGCCTGGGCGGTGGTGGCGCAGGCCAGGAGAAGTATGCAAAGCCATCGGGACATGGGGGCGAAGGGTAACACGCAACGCTTGCTTATCGAAAATAATCACCTTCGCAAGCCGTTGATTTCGTTGAAGTAAATCAAAACCCCGGGTTTCCCCAGGGATCACAAGGCCCTGAAAGCCCCTGCAGGCACACTCCGACGATGCACCTCGGGCGTCGCCCGGGGACGGGTGGTTTCCACCGCTTTTTCAGGAGCGCAGCCTTATGAAATTCAAGTCAAAAATGCCTCCAGCGCTTGCTGTAAAAGCGCAAGCAGCTATCTTTTTTGTAGTGGCAGGGGTTGCAGTCAGTGCTGACGCCCAGAACACCACACCGGCGGTGGCGCTGGTGCCCGTGGCCCAGGGCCTGGATCATCCTTGGGCGGTGGCCTTTTTGCCGCAGGGGCAGTTTCTGGTCACTGAGCGGCCGGGGCGCATGCGGGTTGTCAGTGCCAGCGGGCAGGTCAGCCCCCCACTGGCGGGCGTGCCTGCTGTGGCAGCAGGCGGGCAGGGCGGACTGCTGGACGTGGTGACAGACACCGCCTTTGCCCGCAACCGCCGCATCTTCTTTTGTTTTTCCGAGCCCGCAGCGGCGGGCGCAAGCGGCAACAGCACGGCGCTGGCCCGGGCCACGCTGTCCGAGGATGCTCGCAGCCTGCAGGACGTCAAGGTGATCTTCAGCCAGCGGCCCAAGGTCGAAAGCAGCCTGCATTTTGGCTGCCGCATCGTGCAGGCGGCGGACGGCAACCTGTTCCTGACCTTGGGTGACCGCTACCACCGCAAGGACAATGCCCAAAAGCTCGACAACCACCACGGCAAGATCATCCGCATCACCCCCGAAGGGGCCGTGCCGCCCGACAACCCGTTCGCCAAACAACCTGGCGCCTTGCCCGAGATCTGGAGCTACGGCCACCGCAACCCCCAGGGTGCAACGCTGGGGCCTGAGGGCAAGCTGTGGATGCACGAGCACGGCCCGCAGGGTGGCGACGAAATCAACCAACCCCAGCCGGGCCGCAACTACGGTTGGCCGGTGATTACCTATGGCGAAAACTACGGCGGCGGCAAACTGGGCGAAGGCACAGCCAAGGCGGGCATGGAGCAGCCGCTGCACTACTGGGTGCCGTCGATTGCGCCGTCGGGCATGGCTTTTCTGACCAGCGCGCGCTATGGCGCAGCGTGGCAGGGGAGCCTGTTCATCGGTTCGCTCAAATTTGGCACCCTGCACCGCCTGGAGGTGGCGGGCGGTAAGGTACAGCGTGAGGAAAAACTGCTGCAAGGCAATGGCGAACGTATCCGTGATGTCCGCCAGGGGCCGGATGGCTTGCTCTATATGGTGACTGACAGCCCACAAGGGCGGTTGCTGCGGCTGCAGCCGAACTGACAAGCGTGAGAACGGGTGTGAAACCGCCGCAGGAGGCATGGCAGTCTTGACCTAGGTCATGGCGGCTGAAAGATCTACGCTCCAGACGCCGTCGCGCGGGGTGTTCCCAGGGTCTTGGCGGTCACTTTGGAGTTAGGCTGACGCGATGCATTCCGAGCCGTCCTCTTCTTCCTCTCCTGCCTCTGATCCCGCAGAGCCATCCGCTTCGGCCGACGCGCCACCCCGGTCTCAGCTGGCCCTGCGCCGCGTGGCCATCGACACCTGGCGCGAAAACGTCGCCTACCTGCACCGCGACTGCGCCGTGTATCGGGCCGAGGGCTTCCAGGCCCTGTCCAAGATCGAGGTGCGCGCCAATGGCCGCCGTATCCTGGCCACGGTCAACGTGGTGGACGACCCTGCCATCGTGGGCTGCCATGAGCTGGGCCTGTCGGAAGACGCGTTTGCCCAGCTCGGCGTGGACAACGGCCACACCGTGTCGGTGGCCCAGGCCGAGCCGCCCGAGTCCATGGGCGCGCTGTTCCGCAAGATCGCCAGCGAGCGCCTCACCCGCGAGGACTTTGGCGCCATCGTGCGCGACATCGCCGACCACCGGTATTCCAAGATCGAACTCACCGCCTTTGTAGTGGCCTGCCACCGCAGCGAGCTGGACCGGGAGGAGGTGTTCTTCCTCACCGATGCCATGGTGGCCAGCGGCCGGCGCCTGGACTGGCACGAACCGCTGGTGGTGGACAAGCACTGCATTGGCGGGATACCGGGCAACCGCACCACCATGCTGGTTGTGCCCATCGTGGCGGCGCACGGCATGTTGTGCCCCAAGACGTCTTCGCGTGCCATCACCTCGCCTGCCGGTACGGCCGACACCATGGAGGTGCTGGCCAAGGTCGAGCTGCCGCTAGAGCAGCTGGCCGACATCGTGCGCGACTACCGGGGCTGCCTGGCCTGGGGCGGCACGGCCAACCTCTCGCCCGCTGACGATGTGCTGATCTCGGTGGAGCGGCCTTTGTCCATCGACTCGGCCGGGCAGATGGTCGCGTCCATTCTTTCCAAGAAGGTGGCGGCAGGCGCCACCCACCTGGTGCTCGACATTCCCATCGGCCCCACGGCCAAGGTGCGGTCCATGCCCGACGCGCAGCGCCTGCGCCGCCTGTTTGAATATGTGGCGCGGCGCATGGGCCTGTCGCTGGACGTAGTCATCACCGACGGCCGCCAGCCCGTGGGCAACGGCGTGGGCCCGGTGCTGGAGGCGCGCGATGTGATGCGCGTGCTGCAAAACGACCCGCGCGCGCCCGACGACCTGCGGCAAAAGGCGCTGCGCCTGGCCGGGCGCCTGATCGAGTGCGACCCTGATGTGCGCGGCGGTGACGGCTATGCGATTGCGCGCGACATCCTCGACTCGGGCCGGGCGCTGGCGCGCATGAACGCCATCATCGCCGCCCAGGGCAGCACGGGGTTTGACCACAACCACCCGGCACTGGGTGTGCTAACGCTGGACGTGGTCGCACCCGCCAGCGGTGTGGTGGCGGGCATCGACAATTACCAGATCGCCCGCGTGGCCCGCCTGGCCGGTGCGCCCAAGGTGCCCGGCGCCGGGGTGGACCTGATGCACAAGCTGGGCGACACCGTGGCTGCCGGGGACGTGCTGTACCGCGTGCACGCCAGCTACCCGGCCGACCTGGAGTTTGCGCGCCACGCGTGCGAGCGTGACACCGGCTACCGCCTGGGGACCGCCGACGAGGTGCCCAAGGTTTTTGTGGAGTTCTGACAGTGACTGTTGCCCCCCACCAAGCGTGTCTGCTGTACTTTGCTGACGAAGAGGCCCCTGCGCTGCGCCTGGCGCAGGCAGCGGGCATGACTGCCCAGGCCATCGAGCGCCACCGCTTCCCCGATGGTGAACTCAAGCTGCGTTTGCCCGTCAACGCGGCGGGCCGCCTGCCCCGGCGGGTGGTGCTGCTGCGCAGCCTGCACCAGCCCAATGAAAAGCTGGTGGAACTGCTGCTGGCCGCGCGCACGGCCCGCAGCCTGGGCGCGCAGCAGCTCACACTGGTAGCGCCGTACCTGGCCTATATGCGGCAGGACATCGCCTTCCACCCCGGCGAGGCCGTGAGCCAGCAGGTGGTGGGCGGGTTTCTGGCGGGCCTGTTCGACGCGGTGATCACGGTGGACCCGCACCTGCACCGCATCGACCGGCTGGAGCAGGCCATCCCTGTGCCGCAGGCGGTGGTGCTCAGCGGCGCCGAGCCACTGGCCGACCTGATCGCTGATCGGCGCCCCAATACACTCCTGGTAGGCCCGGACGGCGAATCCGCCCAGTGGATCGCCCAGGCCGCCGCCCGCCACGGTTTTGACCATGCTGTCTGCACCAAGGTTCGCCATGGCGACCGCGATGTCGCCATCGAACTGCCCCCACTCAACGCACAGGGCCGGGCCGTGGTGCTGCTGGACGACATGGCCAGCACCGGCCGCACGCTGGCGTTGGCGGCGCGGCTGCTGCTGCAGGCGGGCGCGGCATCGGTGGATGTGGCTGTGACGCACGCACTGTTTGCGGGCGATGCGCTGCAGGTGCTGCATGAAGCCGGGGTGGGTGAGGTGTGGAGCACGGACTGCATCCCGCACCCGAGCAACGCCGTGCCCATGGCCGGGCCGCTGGCCACCGCGCTGCAGTCCGTCCTTCGCACCTGAAAACCCCGGGCTCGGGCTGCGACAATGCGCCATTGCCTCCGACGCTGCGCCCGCACAGCGATTCAACGAATACAGAAACGGTCCCACCATGTTGCTTGACGCCACCGAATCCCAACTCGTCCTGGTCGATTACCAGGAGCGCCTGATGCCCGCCATCTTTGAAGGCCCCGCCGTGCTGGCCAACGCACGCCGCCTGGCCGAGATCGCCCGCATGCTGGATGTGCCCGTGTGGGGCACCGAGCAAAACCCCTCGCGACTGGGTGCCAATGACCCCGCGCTGCGCGCCCTGTGCCAGAAGACCCTGGCCAAGATGCACTTCAGCGCCGCCGAAGAAGGCCTGGGCGAATGGCTGCGCCCCCCGGCCAAGCCGCAGCAGGGCGGCAACGCGCGCAGCCTGCCCAAGCACCTTCAAAAACCCGCTCAACAGGAGCCCGAGCGCGGCACCATCGTCATTGCCGGGTGCGAAGCCCATGTCTGCCTGCTGCAGACCGCGCTTGATTTGCTGGAGGACGAGTTTGAGGTGTGGGTGGTGACCGACGCCTGCGGCTCGCGCACCGAACGCAACCGCGACGCCGCCTTCGACCGCCTGGCCGGCGCGGGCGCCGAGCTGGTGACCACCGAGATGGTGGCGTTTGAATGGCTGGGCACCTGCGAGCACCCGGCGTTCAAGGATGTGCTGGGCTTGATCAAGTAGCCAGTTTTTGAGTCTTTTTGCCCTCTGGCGCTTATCTATCAAGCGCTAGCAGCTATCGAAATAGTAGTATTCGTTAGGCACCACCGAGGGCGCTGATTGCTCCCATTCGCCCATGTCCCCTGTCTTGATTGGGCTCGTTCTGCTCGTGGTGTTGCTGGTCCTGAATGTCCAGGCCACCCGCCAGATTGTGCGCACCGGTCTGCAAGGTTTTCGCAAAACGATGCTGACGGGCGGTGTGTGGGTGCTGCCGTTCCTGGGCGCCTGGCTGGTGAAGATCCACCTGCAGTCCGCCGCAGTGCCGGCGCCCGGTGAATCTGGTGCAGGGGAGGCCGAGCCAGCCCCTGAGCACCTTGAGGCGCCAGGCGTTGCGAGTTTTGACGTACGGGGACATCTGCAAAACACACAGAATCTGCCGCAGCTGGATTGGCCCGCGCTGGACGCCTGGGCCCACGGCGCGGGCAATCGTGCACCGGCGGCCGTGGCCGACGCGCTGAACCAGGGCCGACGCGCCTGGCTGCTGCACCTGCGCGATGCGCTGGGCACGCACATGCATCTGCACGAAGGGGCGGATTGCTTCATCCTGTCGCCGCTGGAACCGTCAGTGGCGCGCGCCACCGCGCGCTATGTGACCACCACGCGTCAGCGCATCGACCGGCTGCTGGCGGGCATGGCGCATTTCCCCGTGGCAGAAAAAAGCATCTTGCTCGTGCTGGATGACGAGGACACCTACTACCACTACGTCGCGCAGTTCTACGGATCGGACGGCGAGTTTGTGCGCAGCGGCGGCATGTTCATCCACTTCGGCTGCCCGCATTTTGTGGTCGTGGCAGCCGACCTTGCAGCCATCGAGCCGGTGATTGCCCACGAGATGACGCACAGCGCGCTGGCCCACCTGCACCTGCCCACCTGGCTGGACGAGGGCCTGGCTGTCAACACCGAGCGCCGCCTGAAGGGCGCGCCACCAGCACAGCACACCCCCGCGCAACTGCACCATCTGCACCAACGCTTCTGGACGCCCGAGCGCATGCAGGAGTTCTGGGCGGGCACGTCGTTTCAGCGCACCGACGACGGCAACCTGCTGTCCTATGAGTTGGCGCGCATTCTGGTGGACCACATGGCGCGCGACTGGGCCGCGTTTACCGCTTTTGTGACCACAGCGCAGCGCCGCGATGCCGGGGCACAAGCGGCGGTCGAGGTGTTGTCCGTGGACCTGGGGAGCAGTGTGGGCGCCTTGCTGGACATTGTCGATAACGACGGCTGGGCGCCAGACCCTGAGCGTTGGGGTG
Source organism: Acidovorax sp. FG60 (assembly GCF_057808995.1). Lineage (NCBI taxonomy): Bacteria > Pseudomonadati > Pseudomonadota > Betaproteobacteria > Burkholderiales > Comamonadaceae > Acidovorax > Acidovorax sp. FG60. The sequence continues at coordinate 129,687 of NZ_JBMDJC010000010.1, read as the reverse complement.
GGGCAGCGGCGTGAGGTAGCACTGGTCAGCGGCGGTCATCTAATTGAAGACACCCGAGCGCCCAAAGCCTATGCTTGGGCAGCCCAACAAGGTGGTTTTTTCATGTACCGACGTTTTTATTCTTCGTCTTCCCCTGTTTTTTGGGTCAACTTGCGCCGCGCGGCGCCTGAAGGGGCGAGGCGGTCGTTCTTTACGTCGTGTGCATGGCTATTGGCGACGTTCACGACGTTGGCGGCGCTCAGTGGCTGCAGTGCAGTCCCACAGGCCGCGGATCCCAACTCCGACGCCCCCGAGGCGGCGTTTGCCCCGCGTGGCCCATTCATCGACGCGCCGACATACGACGAAGCGCTGCAGCGCTGGCAGAGCCCAGAAGACATCAGCGCCTGGATTGGCGCGCGGTTCCGGTACGACACAGACCGCGCGATGCAGTTGTCTGAAACCCAGCGCCAGGCCAGCGGGCGCATGCCCATCCTGGCGCCTGACGCCTTTTTTGCAGCCCCCAGCGGCGTGTGTGTGGACGTGGCCCGTTTTGCGCTGGAGACACTGCGAACCCTGCAACCCGGCGTGCAGCCGCGCTACCTGATGATCGAGTTCGACCCCGTCTCCGTGCGCGGCAACACGCTGCGCCGACACTGGCTGGTGTCGTTCGAACGGGGCGGGCAGCATTATTTTTTTGCCGATTCCAAACGCCCAGGCCACATCGCCGGGCCGTACGCAAGCGTGCAGGCCTTTGTGGACGAATACGCGCACTACCGCGGGCGGCGCATTGTGGCTTTCAGCGAGCGGGAGTCCTGTGAGCGCAGGCTGCGCACCCGGGCGGTTGCTGAACCGGCATCGTGAGATGGGTAGAGGTTTGGGCGGCCTCTGAGTGAGCCAAGGTATGACGCATGGAATGGGCCCAAACCCCAATCATTGCGGCACACGGGGCCGCGATTAGAAATAGGAGTGATTTTTGCCTCTAGCGCAAATCCACCAAGCGCTGATAGCTATCATTTTTAGAGATACAACGAAGCTGTGGACGGGTGTCCAGTCAGTCCCGGCTCAACCCGTGGGCAATGCTGAGGCTTTGGCCTGCACCGGTTGGCCCACCGCGATCCAGCCGTCGATGCCACCTTGCAGAAAACGCGCCTTGATGCCTGCGGCACGCAGGCGCAACGCGGTGGAACGGCTGACCTCGTGGCCATAGACGCAGTACACCACCACCTCTTCGTCGGTCGGCAGCTCACCGGCCCAGGCGTCGATGGCCACCGGGTCGCTCCAGGGGGCATTGGGCAGGATGGTGGTGGCAGCGTCGTAAACACCAGCGCGGCGCACATCGATGCGATGGCGTGCCTGCTGCGCGTCTTGTACCGATGCCTCCAAGCCATCGCTGGCGGCGTGGACCGCGCGCTGGTAGCGCTCGTACACGGCAGCCCAGTCGATATTGGCCATGAAGACATCGACATACGCGCCCGCTGCAGCGCCGTGGTCGAGGTGGTAGGCATGTTCATACATGTCCAACGCGAGGATGGGCACCCCACCGGCAGCAGCCTGGGTGTGGTCGCTGGCCCACTGGTTGACGAGCGTGCCATCGCGCGGCTGGAACACCAGCAGCACCCATCCCGAGCCGCCGCCCAGTGCCTTGCCCATGGCGACAAACTCTTCACGCCAGCGCTCCGCGCTGCCAAAGCTGGCTGCCAGGGCCAGCAGCATGCCGGGGGCAGGGGCGGCGCCACCGCCGCCCAGGCTGCCAAAGTACAGTTCGTGCAGCAGCATCGAATTGCTGGCCATCAGCTCCTCGCGCTTGAGTCCGTTGACGACAAAGCCGGGCGTGGAGGCAAAGTCCAGCCCCGAGAGCTGCGCCCGGATGGCGTTGAGCCGCGCCACCGCACCGCCATAGTTGTTCTGGTGGTGGCTGCGCAGCAGCCTTTCGGACAGCCCGGGCAGCGTGGCCGGGTCAAGGGGAAGGGCTTGGGGACGTGCTTGCATGGGGATACTCCCGGGAAGTGGATGACAACTGGTTCAGGCCAGCCAGGGTTTGAGGAAGGTCACTGCCAACCCCACGGCCGCGCACAGCCCCAGCAGCGGCATCACCCCCAGCTTGAAGCGGAACAGCGCCACCAGTGCGCCCACGGCGATCACCGCCGACACGGCATCGAACGCCCCGCCAAAACCCTTGGGCCATAGCAGGTGGTAGGCAAAAAACAGCGCCAGGTTCAGGATCACACCCACCACTGCGGCGGTGATGGCCGACAGCGGGGCGGTGAAACCGAGCTTGCCGTGGGTGGCCTCTACCGCCGGGCCGCCCGCGAGGATGAAGATGAACGAGGGCAGAAAGGTCACGAACGTCACCACGGCGGCGGCTGTGGCGCCGGCAAACAGCGCTTCCGGCCCCCACACCTGCTGCAGCCAGCCGCCCACGAAGCCGACGAAGGCCACCACCATGATCAGCGGGCCGGGCGTGGTCTCGCCCAGCGCCAGGCCGTCGATCATCTGCGGGCCGCTGAGCCACTGGTATTGCTCCACCGCGCCCTGGTAGACGTACGGCAGCACGGCATAAGCGCCGCCAAAGGTGACCAGCGCGGCCTTGGTAAAGAACCAGCCCATCTGCGTGAGCGTGCCTTGTACCCCCTGGGTGACGACCAGCGTAGCCATGGCCGCCAGCCACAGCGCCAGCCCGGCCGCCAGCACCTTGGCCAGATGGCTGCGTGAGAAGCGGGCGTGGGGGGGCGTGGGGGTGTCGTCGTCGATCAGTGCTGGGCCGTAGCCCTTGTGGCCGTCGGCATGGCCGCCTCCGAGGGCAAACACGCCAGGCCAGCGTTGTGCGCCAAAGTAGCCTATCAGCCCGGCCGTCAGGACGATGGCAGGGAAGGGCGTATCGAACGCAAAGATGGCTACAAACGATGCGGCAGCGATGCCCCACATCCAGCGGTTCTTGAGAGCCCGCGTGCCAATGCGGTGCGCTGCGTGCAGCACCAGTGCGGTCACGGCGGGTTTGATGCCATAGAAGATGCCCGCCACCACCGGCACATCGCCAAACCGCAGGTACACCCACGACAGCGCGATCAGGATGAACAGCGAAGGCAGCACAAACAGTGCCCCGGCCACGATGCCGCCCCAGGTGCGATGCATGAGCCAGCCGATGTAGGTGGCCAGCTGCTGCGCCTCGGGGCCCGGCAGCAACATGCAGTAGTTGAGGGCGTGCAGAAATCGCTTTTCGCTGATCCAGCGGCGGCGCTCCACCAGTTCGGCATGCATGATCGCAATCTGGCCCGCAGGCCCGCCAAAGCTGATGAAACCGAGCTTGAGCCAGAACAGGAACGCCTCGCCAAAGCTTACCGGGGTGGGGCGGTCCAGGGCGGAGGGGGTGGGCGCAGGGGTGAGGGTAGTCATGGTGCGGCGCTGGTCAGCGGAGCCTGGGAAGATGGATGGGTGGGCGGCACGGCATACAACGCGTCGAACACCTGCGCGGCGGCCTGGGCGAGGGCATCGTCATCGGCATGCACTTCGCGCAGGCCAGCCAGCACGGCCTCCAGCCCGGCGGCTTCGGGCACGGGCATGCCGCCGGTGTCCAGATAGTGCACGGCGCGGGCTAGGCGCTGCAGGCGGGGGTCGGTCTCCAGCCCGAAGCTGGCAATGAGCACCTCGAAGGTCACCAGGGCACCCACGTGGGTAAACCGGGCGCCGTCAAAGTCAAAGCCCAGGACATCAGCAGGCGGCGATGCCGGATCGGCCAGCCACACAAAACGCGCACCCGTGTCGACGAATCGGCGGATCAGCCAGGCGCAGGCCAGGCGGTCCACCCAGGGCCGCGCCCGCGTCGCCCAGCGCTGGTTCTGGAACTGGGCGGTGTCAAGGCGCTTGATGCCATGGGCGGGCAGGGCGGCAGGCTCTCCCCGCGAGAAGCAAGCGTCCAGCGCCTGACGCAGGCTGGCCATGTCGGCATCGGCCTGCGCGGCTGCGGCGCCAGGGTAGTAGTCGATGCGGTGCAGTGCCTGCAGTGCATCGGCAACGTTGCGCTGGCGACGGCGCGCTTCGGTCTCCGTGAGCTGTGCGAGCTCGGCTTGCAAAGCGCTGGCCGTGTCGCGCCACTGCGTGAAGGCTTCTGTGCGGTCGAACAACGCTTCGATCTCCTGGCGCTGTGCGCTGTCCGGCGCAGTAAGAGTCAGCAGCATGGCCGTCCCGCCGTGTTCTCGCACCTCGGCGGCGATGGGCGCCAGCAGGCCTGCGTGTTCTTCAGGCAGTAGGTAGGCGCCGTCGCGCAGGGCGGCGCAACCCAGTGCCTTGAGATTGCGCCAGATGCGCAGCCGCACGGCGTTGGGCTGCGTCGGCAGCGTCATGATGAGGGTGGACCACATGGCATTGAAGTATATGCATTAAGTAGTGAAATAGTTATTTCTATTTCAAAAATCGTCATCACCAAAGATTCCTTGCATGCCGGGTGCTTCTGGTCATACAAGGGAGCGGTGCAGACGAAAAGGCATCCGGTACACAGGAACAGCGCCCAATGCAGGGCGGCAGTCGCTTTTGTCCATGGAGATGTGGCGCCGTGTAAGTGGATTCAGGGCCGATGCCAAGCCCTGCGTCAGTTTGCCGCAAGCCCGTTATGAATAATTATGAATTCAAAACCTGCTGTCTTGGCAGGCCGAGAGAGATGCCGAGGAGACCCCCACAATGACCGCTTACGCTGATTTCTACCGCCAGTCCATCGACCACCGCGACGCCTTCTGGAGCGAACAGGCGCAGCTGATCGACTGGAAGACGCAGCCCCAGCAGGTGTGCGACTACAGCAACCCGCCCTTTGCCAAATGGTTTGTGGGCGGCACCACCAACCTGTGCCACAACGCAGTAGACCGGCACCTGGCCACGCGCGCCAGCCAAGCGGCGCTGGTGGCCATCTCCACCGAAACCGACACCGAGCGCAGCTACAGCTTTGCCGAGCTGCATGCCGAGGTGCAGCGCATGGCAGCCGTGTTGCAGAGCCTGGGGGTGAAGAAGGGCGACCGCGTGCTCATCTACATGCCCATGATTGCCGAAGCCGCCTTTGCCATGCTGGCCTGCGTGCGCATTGGTGCACTGCATTCCGTGGTGTTTGGTGGCTTTGCGTCGGGCTCACTGGCTTCGCGCATCGAAGACGCCGAACCCGTGGCTGTGGTCAGCGCCGATGCCGGGTCGCGCGGTGGCAAGGTGGTGCCTTACAAGCCGTTGCTGGACGAGGCCATTGCGCTCTCCAAACACAAGCCCGCCGCTGTACTCATGGTGAACCGCGGCTTGGCCCCCATGCACCTGCAGCCGGGCCGCGACCATGAATGGGCGCCGCTGCGCGAGCAGCACCTGAACACCGTGGTGCCGTGCGAATGGGTGGAGTCCACCCACCCTAGCTACACGCTGTACACCAGCGGCACCACGGGCAAACCCAAGGGCGTGCAGCGCGACACTGGTGGCTACACCGTGGCGCTGGCCGCCAGCATGAAGCACATCTTTGATGCCAAAGCGGGTGACACCTACTTTGCGACCAGCGACATCGGCTGGGTGGTGGGTCACAGCTACATCGTCTATGGCCCGCTGATCGCGGGAATGACGACCATCATGTACGAAGGCTTGCCCACGCGACCCGATGCCGGTGTGTGGTGGAGCATTGTCGAAAAGTACCAGGTCACCCACATGTTCTCGGCACCCACGGCGGTGCGGGTGCTCAAGAAGCAGGACGCCAGCTGGCTCAGGAAGTACAACGTCTCCACCCTCAAGGCCCTGTGGCTGGCGGGCGAGCCGCTGGACGAGCCCACGGCCCAGTGGATCAGCGACGCGCTGCAGGTGCCCATCATCGATAACTACTGGCAGACCGAAACCGGCTGGCCCATCCTGACGCTGGCCAATGGCGTGGAGCAGCAGACCACACGCTTTGGCAGCCCCGGCAAGGCCATGTACGGCTACCACGTCAAGCTGATCGACGAGAGCAACGGCGAAGAGCTGACCGCCCCCAACCAGAAGGGCGTGGTCGCCATCGAAGGCCCGCTGCCCCCCGGCTGCATGCAGACCGTGTGGCGCGACGATGCACGTTTTGTGAACACCTATTGGAAGAGCATTCCCGGTCGGCTGATCTACAGCACCTTCGACTGGGGCATCCGCGACGCCGACGGCTACCACTTCATCCTGGGCCGCACGGACGACGTGATCAACGTGGCAGGCCACCGCCTGGGCACGCGCGAGATCGAGGAGAGCATTGCCTCCCACCCCAACATCGCCGAAGTGGCCGTGGTGGGCGTCGCCGACAGCCTGAAGGGCCAGGTCGCCATGGCATTTGCCGTGGCACGCGATGCGTCGGGCCTCACGGACGATGCAGCGCGCCTCAAGCTCGAAGGCGAAGTGATGAAGCAGGTGGACCACCAGCTCGGCGCGGTGGCCCGGCCGTCGCGTGTGTACTTCGTGACCGTGCTGCCCAAGACCCGCAGCGGCAAACTGCTGCGCCGCGCGCTCCAGGCCGTGGCCGAGCGGCGCGACCCGGGTGACTTGACGACGATGGAAGACCCGGCGGCGCTGCAACAGGTGAAGGACCTGGTGGGGTGACGAGCCTTTTCGACCCGCAGTGGGCTTCGTGCAAAGGCGGCCGTGCTGTTCGCGTGGGGCTTGGCACGCCAGGGCTCAGGAGATCACCAGGGTGAAGTAGCCAAACTCCATGTCGGTCGCTTCGGACACTGCTGTGACGGTGGCGTTGGGATTGGATGTGGTCACGCTGTCAGTCGTGATGCCATTGATGACGGCGTAGACGGAGTAGACATCGCTGATTTCCACCGTGACCTGCACGAATGAATCAGGCACTACGACGTCTTGCACTGGCACACCTTGGTGCGTGATCTGGAAGGTCACCGGGCCAAGGCTGGTTTTTTCGAATTGCATCTGGTTGGCAACGCTACTGGGTGTTGTCACCACTTCGAATTCGTAGGTTTGCTGGGCGCGCTGCTGCTTCACCTGCGCCAGAAAACGGGTCGCACCACTGACTGCTATCGGTGCGGAGGTATAGGTGTTGCCTTCCAGTATGGTGCTGGCCGTGATCTCGAAAGTTTCGGCCTCCGGGACGGATAGCGTCGCGCCGGGGGCGAGGCCCGGCAGGCGGGCGAGGGCCAGCCCACCCCGGTGAATCACGTACTGGGCGATGTACGAGGTGCTGTTGGTCAAAGTCAAAGCGCTCATGGGACCCCTCCGATAGTAAGAAAAGAACGGAGATTCATTGTTACCGCCTTGGCGGTTGCAACGCCCGGATTTTTTGCCATTGGCGCAGTGCGCTGGCACCGGGCCAGAGCGGGGCGAGACTCCGGCCGGAGCGCAGTCACGCAGGCCGGTTTTTCTGCCATCCCACCGGCGGTTGCCACCCTGGCGTCCAGCCGATGAAATCCTGCAGCGGCATGGGCCGGGCGATGCAGTAGCCCTGGGCCTGCATGCAGCCCAGCTGCAGCAGCATCTGGCCTTGTTCGATGGTTTCCACGCCTTCGGCAATCACGCGGTAGCCGAAGGAGCGGGCCAGGCCGATGACCCCCTGCACGATGGCCAAGTCGCCGGGGTCGCCCATCATGCCGTGCACAAAACTCTGGTCGATCTTGAGCGTGTCCATGGGCAGGCGGCGCAGGTAGGTCAGCGACGAGTAGCCGGTGCCAAAGTCGTCCAGCGACACTGCCACCCCCAGCGCACGCAGCGCCGTCAGGGTTTGCGCCACGGCGGTCAGGTCGTAGAGGGCGGCGCTTTCGGTGATCTCGATTTCCACCAGGTGGCCGGGCACGCCTGGGTGGCGGGCGATGCACCGGGCCATCCAGTCGGCAAAGTCTGGGTTTTGCAGGTGCTGGGCAGCGATGTTGATGCTCAGCGGCAGGTGCAGTCCGTGTGCCTGCAGTTGCGCCAGCACGGTGAGTGCGGCTTCGACCACCCACTCTCCAAAGTCGATTTCCAGCTCGGTGCCCTCCAGCAGCGGCAAGAACTCGCCCGGCGGCACCAGGCCGCGTTCGGGGTGCTGCCAGCGCGCCAGCGCTTCGGCACCCACCACGGCCCCACTCCTCATGTCCACCTTGGGCTGCAGGTACAGCGTGAACTGCGCGGCGGCCAGGGCCTCGCGCAGGTGGCGGCCCTGTTCGCGCTGCAGTTGCAGGGCGCGTTCCTGCGCAGCGTCGAACTGGTGGAACCGGTTGCGCCCGGCCTGCTTGGCGGCGTACATGGCCTGGTCGGCGTGGCGCAGCAGGGCGTCGGCGTCGGCGTCATCCTGCGGGAACACAGTGTAGCCGATGCTGGCAGTGACCACCACACGCTCGGTGTCGAGTGTGTAGGGCGCTGAGATGTTGTCCATCACCCGGTGCAGCATGCGCTCGCAGTCGCCCACGGATTCAAGGTCGGGCATGAGGATCACGAACTCGTCGCCGCCCAGGCGCGCCACCGTGTCCAGCGGGCGCAGCGCGCGTGTGAGGCGGCCACCCACCACCACCAGCAGGCGGTCGCCCGCGCCGTGGCCCAGGCGGTCGTTGACGGGCTTGAAGCCGTCCAGGTCCAGGTAGGCCACACCCAGCTGCCGACCGTTCTGGCGCGCCTGGTCCATGCACTCCTGCAACTTGCGGGCCAGCAGCACGCGGTTGGGCAGGCCCGTGAGGGCGTCAAACAGGGCCAGCCGCTGCAGCAGAACCTCTTGCTCGCGCTGGGGCGTGACGTCAATGGCCACACCCAGCATGCGTGCGGGGCGGCCCGCCGCATCGAAGCCCACGATCTTGCCCAGGTTGCGCAGCCAGCGGGCGGGGTCGCCCGGCTGGTTCACGCGCCAGGTGGCGTCGAACGGGGTGCCGGGGTGGGTGGTGTGGCGAGCCAGTTCGCTGGTGATGCGGTCGATGTCGTCGGGGGCAATGCCAGCGGTCCACTGCGTGGAGGCCAGTGGGGTGTGGGGCGTGTCCAGGCCTCGCATGGCGTGCCAGCGGCTGTCGCCGGTGACGGTGCCTGTCTGCAAATTCCAGTCCCACAGGCCCAGCGATGCCGCCGAGATGGTGAGCGAGAGCAGTTCCTCGCGTTCCCGCACCTGCTCTTCATTGCGCTTGCGGTCGGTGATGTCGTGCACCGAGAACAGCCAGCACGGCTCGCCATCGAATTCGGTGGCGCGCATGGACTGCAGCACGGTGCGGGGTGGGCCGCCACGCACATTCAGGTTGACCTCGTAGCTGCTCAGGTGGCCCGAGCGCTCCACCTCCGCAATCAGCTTTTCGCGGTCGTGCGCGGTGAAGATGCCCAGCTCGACCGCAGTACGGCCGATGGCCTCCTCGCGCGGGATGCCCAGCATGTCCACCCAGGCGGGGTTGATGTCCACATAGCGTCCGTCGCGGCGGTGCGACAGGCCCATGGGGTAGGGCATGAGCTGAAAGATGCGCGAGAAACGCTCTTCGGACTGGCGCAGGCGCTGCTCGGCGCGCTTGGCCTCGTCGATGTCCTGCATCACGCCGCGTACGCGGGTCACGCGCCCGTTTTCGATCACCGGCTCGCCCATGGCGCGCACCCACACCAGCCGACCGTCGGTGTGCAGCACCTCGATCTCCATGCTCCACTCGCGGCGCTCCAGAATGCTCAAGCGGAAGTTGGCGCGCAGCGTTTCGCGGTAGGCGGGCGCCACATGGCGGTCAATGTAGTCGTGGGGCAGCGGCGAACCGGGGGGCAGGCCGTGTATGTCAAAACACACGTCCGACCAGTAGACCAGGCCCTTGCCGCGCTCGTCCTCCCAGGCACCCAGCCGGGCCAGGCGGCCGGCCTGCTGCAGCAGGCCATTGAGGGCCCGCAGCTCGTCACTGGCGCGGTGGGCTTCGGTCATGTCATGGAAAACGAACACAAAACAGTTTTCGCCATCCACAAGCACGGAGCGTGCCGACATCAGTCCCGGGATGCGTCCGCCGTCGCGCTGCGCAACCAGCGGCAGGCGGTCCACCTTGCCGTCGCGGCGGAAGGTCTCCACCAGCCGCTTGCGTTCCTGTTCAGAGGCCCAGATGTTCAGCTCGGTCGATGTGCGGCCGATCACCTCCTCGCGCGGGCGCCCCAGCACCTCGCAGAACGCGGGGTTCACGTCGATGTAGCGGCCGTCCGAGATGCGCGAGATGCCTGCGGGGTCGGGCAGCGTCTGGTAGAAGGTCGTGTACTTGGCCTCGGACGAGCGCAGCGCATCTTCGGCCGCGCGGTGGGCGGTGATGTCCACGTCCATGCCGATGAGGCTGGTCGGCCGGTTCTGGGCGTCGCGCGTGGCCACCGTGCCGCGCGACATGAGCCAGTGCCAGCGGCCCTCGGTGTCCATCACCCTGAATTCGGCTTCGTAGCTGTCTTCCAGCCCGTCCATGGCCCGCGCCAGCCTGGCCGCATTGCGCTCAGCATCCTGCGGGTGGCGCCGGGCATACCAGCGCTGCCACAGGTCTGGCGCCTCCAGGTCTGCGGCGGTGATGCCGAAGGTTTCGTAGAAGCTGCCGTGGCAGCGGAACTGGCGCTGCACCACATCCCACTCCCAGTGCCCGCCACCCATGGAGTCGAGCACCAGGCGCAGCCTGCGCTCTTGTTGTGCGAGGGCTTGCTGGATGTCGCTGCGTGAAAGCTCGGAGCGCGCCCCGTTGGCCAGCAGCAACCGGCCCACGCCCAGCATCAGCACCCCGGCGCCGTGGTGCCATGGCAGGCTTCGCGCCATGTCGGATGCGCCGTCGGTGGCCCACAGGCTGCCAGACACGGCCAGGGGCAGGGTCAGCGTCAGGCCGATCAGTGCAGCCCATTTGGGCACCTGCAGGCGTGCCCCCACATGGCGCCACAACAACCCCGTGGCCACCGACACGCCCAGCACGGCAACGGCTGGCACCGCATCGGACACATCAGTACCCACCGCCGCCACCAGGGCCATGAGCGCCGCAATGATTGCCGCCGGAAACCTGAAAAAGAGCGCCAGAAACGCCGCCACCGTGGGGTAGGCCACCACCCGCAGCTCAGGGGCGTTCCAGCGCAGCGCCTCAAAAGAAATCCAGGAAACGAGGCCGCCTGCCAACCCCAGCAGCAGCAAGGTGCGGCGCGACGGGTGCAAGGACTCGCGCGGCGGCAGCCAGGCAAGCACCAGCAGCAGCGACATCAGCGCTGTGGCGGCCAAAAGGGTGTTGTTACCCATGGAAAACCCCTGGGCAAGCCAATTGCGGCGGGGTAGCCGCAGGCCAGGAGTTGCAGGGGGAGCGGCCGGGGATGTGTGTGGCAGTACAGCGCCCGGTGCCGTTGACGGACTTGGTCAGATGGCAAAAGCCCGAAGAAAACCCCATGGGCCAAGTTTAGGGCCGTTCTGAGGCGGGCAGGGCGGGCCTGAGTGTCCTGATAAGTCCGGTTGACAACAATGTGCCGCACACGATGACCACGGCGCAGCCCACCATCCAGGGCGTGATGCGTTCGCCCAGGAAGACCGTGCCGTACAAAACCGCAAACACGGGGGTGATGAAGGTCACGGCCAGCGCCCGGCTGGGGCCGGCACTGGCGATGAGGCGAAAGTACAGGATGTAGGCAATGCCCGTGCACAGCACCGCAATGGCAATGATGGCGCCCCAGGCGCGCAGGCCTGGCATCTGCGCAGGCCAGAACCACAGCGTGGGCAGGGCCAGTCCCAGCGCCGCGCCCAGCTGGCTGCCGGTAGCGGTGGCCAGCGGTGGAATGCCCGTGAGGTAGCGCCGCGCAAAGCTGGCCGACAGCCCGTAGAAGCTCGAAGCCAACAGGCAGGCGGCAATGGCCCATTCGGCGCTGTCACTCTTGAACCCGGTGCCCGCTGGCGCACGCCAGGCCAGCAGCGCCACGCCCACAAAACCCAGTGCCAGGCCCGCCCAGCGCAGGCGGTTGATGCGGTCACCCAGCCACATCCAGGCCACCAGCGCGCCAAACAGCGGCACGGTGGCGTTGAGGATGGAGGTCAGGCCCGTGGCAATGTGCAGCACAGCCCAGGAAAACAGCGCAAATGGAATGGCCGAATTGATGACCCCCGCAAACAGGATGGGCCGCCAGTGCTGGCGCAGCGCAGGCCAGTGGCCCTGGCGCAGCATGATGGGCCACAGGAACACCGTGGCCAGCGCCACGCGCAGCCCGGCCGTGGGCAGAGGGCCGAAGTCGGACGCACCCAGCCGCATGAACAGAAAGGACGCGCCCCACAGCGCCGCCAGCAAGATGAATTCGCCGATCCAGGTGGAAACGGGCTGGTTGCCGGGGCTGTTCATGCATGTCCTTTGCGGGAAGCGTTGGGGGAGGTGGAGGTCAGCGCATTTTCCAGCGTCAGCAAGACCGCTTTGCGATCAAGGCCACCGGCATAGCCCGTCAGGCTGCCGTCCGATCCCACCACGCGGTGGCAGGGCACCACCACGCTGATCGGGTTGCGCCCCACGGCGGCGCCCACTGCGCGCACGGCCAGGGGGCGGCCCAGCTGGCGGCTCAAGGCGCCGTAACTGGTGGTGGCACCCCGGCCGATGGCCAGCAAGGCACGCCACACAGCCTGCTGAAACGGCGTGCCACCCGAAAGGTCCAGCGGCAGGTCAAACCCCGCACGTTGCCCGGCGAAGTACTGCTGGAGCTGGTGGGCGGCTTCCTCCAGCACGGGGTGGCTTGCCGTGTCAGCCCAGGCCGTGGGGCCATGAAGCCGCTGGCTGGGCTCGTGGCGCTGGCCTTCAAACCAGACACCGACCAAGCCGGCGGGCGACGCCGCCAGGCGCACGGGCCCCAGCGCGGTGGAGGTGCGCATTTGCACGGTGTGGGGGTGAAATTGCATGACTGAATGAACGATTTTTAGATGAAATTGGCCTCCAGCGCTTGATGGATAAGCGCTAGCAGCTCCTACTTTAATAGTGATAGAGCTGGTGGCACGGCACCCGCCGGGGTGCCCGCTGCCCAGGCGCGCAGCACCGCGTAACTGCGCCAGGGCCGCCAGGCCTGCGAGGCCTCGCCTGCGGCGCGGGCCGGGTTCTTGTGCCCCTGCACGCCCAGGGCCTTGTGCAGCGCCACATCCCCGGCCGGAAACGCATCGGGCCAGCGCAACACGCGCATGGCGATGTACTGGGCCGTCCAGTCGCCAATACCGGGCAGAGCGCACAGCGCGGCCGTGGTGCTGGCCACGTCGGCGCCCGCGTGCAAGGCCAGCGTGCCGCCATCCACGGCGCGGGCCAGCGCCACAATGGCAGCCTGGCGCTGGCGCACGATGCCCAGCTGGCCCAGGGTGTCGCCGTCGGCCACTGCCAGCGTGGCAGCGGTGGGGAACAGGCGGTTCAGCCCGGGCCAGGGCGTTTCGATGGGCTCACCCAGCCGCTCCACCAGCCGCTGGCCCAGGGTGCGCGCAGCGGCCACGGTGATCTGCTGGCCCAGCACGGCGCGCACGGCCAGCTCAAAGCCGTCGAACGCACCGGGCACGCGCAGGCCGTCGCCCTGGGGGAAGTGCGGATGCAGCACGGCGTTAATGGCCGCAGGGTCGGCGTCCAGGTCGAGCATGGCGCGCACGCGGCGGATCACGAGCGGCAACACGGGGTACAGGCTGTCGCTGGTCTGCAGCAGCACCTGGTGCCGGGCCCCGTCAAAGCGTGCGCTGAACCATCCCGTGGTTTCGCCGGGCAGGCCGGTGCAGGAGGCGGGCAGACGCACCGTGCGCCGCAGCGTGGTCTCCTCCGGCAGCACCCATTCCACACCGTGGAACTGCCGCCGTTCAAAAAAGGCCAGCAGCGCAGGCACATCAAACGGCGGGCGCCAGGCCAGGCGCAAGGTGCTGGTGGGTTGCGCCCCTGCGGTGGTGCCGCTGCGCCGCAGCTGTGTGGGGTTCAGGCCGTAGTGCCCCGAAAACGCCGCATTGAAGCGCCGCACGCTCGCAAAGCCGCTGGCCAGCGCCACCTGGGTAACGGGCATGGGGGTATCGGTGAGCAGTTGTTTGGCGGTCAGCAGCCGGCGCGTCTGCAGGTACTGCAGCGGCGATACGCCCAGGGCCGCCTCAAAAATGCGGCGCAGGTGCCGGTCGCTCACGCCCAGGCGCTCGGCCAGCCGGGCCACGGTGGAGCTGCCTTCGCCCGGTGCGGATGGGGCGGGCCACAGGTCGGGCGCATCCAGCAGGCGCACGGCCTGCTGCACCAGGATGCCACTGGCGTCCTGCACCGACCACACCAGCGCCTGCGGCGCCAGCTCGGGCCGGCAGCGCAAGCAGGGGCGAAAGCCCGCGTTCTCGGCCTGTGCGGCCAGCACAAAAAAGCGGCAGTTCTCGCGCCGGGGCGTGCGCACGGCGCACACGGGGCGGCAATAGATGCCGGTGGAGGTCACCGCCGTGAAGAAATGCCCGTCAAACCGTGCATCCCGCGCCAGCACCGCCAGGTAGCGGCCTTCGTCCAAGGCGGTGTCAGGTGCCTGGGCAACGGGTGGGGTGGGGGGGGAGGGCGGATTCATGGGCTGGATCATAGGAGCCGGGGGTGTTTTCACTGGCCGTTTTCGGACATGTGCCTCAGCCCAACGCGAGGGTTTGCCCCCAGTACCCCCGGAGGGCGCGCCTACAATGCAGCGGACTTCCGAAAACAGCCCAACTCCCTACGCGAAAGGCCCCTGCGTGCAGCCCACACCCGCCATTTTCAAAGCCTACGATATCCGCGGCATTGTGCCGTCCACGCTCAACGAAGAAGTTGCGCTCGGCCTGGGCCGGGCCTTTGGCACGGCAGCCCGCGCCGAGGGGCAGACCACCGTGGCGGTGGGGCGCGACGGGCGCCTGTCGGGCCCGGCCATCTCGGGTGCGCTGATCCAGGGGCTGGTGGAGGCGGGCATTGAGGTGATCGATGTGGGCCTGGTGACCACGCCGCTGCTGTACTTTGCAGCCAGCACGCTGTGTGCCAGCGGCATCCAGGTCACCGGCAGCCACAACCCCAGGGACTACAACGGTTTCAAGATGGTGCTGAACGGCCGCGCCATCTATGGCGAAGAAATCCAGCAGCTTCGCCGCACCATGGAGCAGGAAACCTGGCAGCTGCTGCCCGGCGGCTCGGTGCGCCATGTGGACGTGCTGCCCGCGTACCGCGAACGCATCGTGGGCGATGTGAAACTGGCCCGCCCGATCAAGATCGTGGTGGACTGCGGCAACGGCATCGCGGGCGCCTCGGCACCGGACATCTTCCGCGCCCTGGGCTGCGAAGTGATCGAGCTGTTCTCCGAGGTGGATGGCAACTTCCCCAACCACCACCCCGACCCGAGCAAGCCCGAGAACCTGCGTGATTTGATCGAGGCCCTGAAGGCCAGCGACGCCGAGCTGGGCCTGGCGTTTGACGGCGACGGCGACCGCTTAGGGATCGTGACCAAGGACGGCACCAACATCTTTCCCGACCGCCAGATGATGCTGTTTGCGCAAGACGTGCTCTCGCGCGTGCCCGGCGGCGAAATCATCTTCGACGTGAAGTGCACCCAGCGCCTGGCGCCTGCCATTGCGGCCGCTGGCGGCGTGCCGGTGATGTTCAAGACCGGCCACTCGCTCATCAAGGCCCGCATGAAGGAGACCAACTCCCCGCTGGGCGGCGAGATGAGCGGCCACATCTTCTTCAAGGAGCGCTGGTATGGTTTTGACGACGGCACCTACGCGGGCTGCCGCCTGCTGGAAATCCTGAGCAAGTCCACCGACCCGAGCGCCGTGCTCAACGCGCTGCCCACCAGTTTCTCCACCCCCGAGCTGAACGTGGCCTGCGCCGAGGGCGAACCCCACCGCCTCACGGCCGAGCTGCAGGCCCTGGCTGCAGAGACCTTTGCCGCGCCCTCGCAGATCAGCACCATCGATGGCCTGCGCGTGGACTGGCCCGACGGTTTTGGCCTGATCCGTGCCAGCAACACCACGCCGGTGCTGGTGCTTCGCTTTGAGGGCCACACCACCGAGGCCCTGGCCCGCATCGAAGCGGCCATGCTGGCCCTGCTGCACCGGGTCAAGCCCGATGCGCACGTCGGCGCCGCCAGCCACTGACGCCGTATCGTCGAACCCGCCGCGCCCCTCTTTCTGTGCCCCTCTTTCTGTATTTGTTGTTGAACCGCCCCGCATGAAACCGTCACTGTCCACCCCCTTGCGTGTTGCCGCTGCCCAGTCGCCCTCGGCGCCGGGTGATGTGGCGCGCAACGTGCAAACGCACCTGGCCTTCGTGCGGGCGGCGGTGCACGAACGTGTGCTGGTGCTGGTGTTTCCCGAGCTGTCGCTCACGGGGTATGAACCGAACCTGCTGGCGGCCAACGTGCTGTCGGCCGACCATCCCGCGCTGGCTCCCTTGCGGCAGTCTGCTCAGCAACATGGCATCACCCTGGTGGTGGGCGCCCCGGCTGCGCCGGTGGTGGCGGGCGCCTTGCCCGCCATTGGCGCCTGGGTGCTCGGGGCCGACGGCAGTGTGGCGCTGTACCGCAAGCGCCACCTGCACCCGAGCGAGGAGCGGTTCGCCAGTGCTGGCACCGACGACGCCCAGGTGCTGTTGCTGGCCGGTGAACCCACGGCGCTGGCCGTGTGTGCCGACATCACCCATCCCGAACACGCAATGGCCGCCAGCAATGCGGGAGCCGCGCTCTACGCGGCGGGCGTGCTGATTTCCGAGAAGGCCTATGGGGCCGAATCGGCTCTGCTGCAAGGCTATGCCCGTGACCACGACATGGCAGTGCTGGTGGCCAACTACAGCGGGCCCTCTGGCGGCTACGTGAGCGCGGGTCGTAGCGCCTTCTGGGCACCCGGTGGCCACTGCGTGGCAGCCGCGCCCGATGACAGCCCCAGCCTGGTGTGGGCGGCACGGGGCGACAGCGGCTGGACGGGCGGGGTGGTGGAGCTGGTCGGCTGATCCGCTGATCGATCCCCCGCATGAACGCTGCCCGCGCCCTGTATTCGCTGGTGACCTGGTGCGCGCAGCCCCTGCTGCGCCGCAAGCTGCGCCGCCGCGCCGTGGCCGAACCCGGCTATGCCCATGCGGTGGGCGAGCGTTTTGGCCGCTATCCAGTGCCCATGGACAGCATGGTGTCGCACCACAGCGCTGATCCGATAGGCCAGTTTGTCTGGGTCCACGCCGTGTCGCTGGGCGAAACCCGCGCCGCCGCCATCTTGCTGGCCCAGCTGCGCGAGCAGCTTCCGGGCATGCGCCTGCTGCTCACCCACGGCACGGCCACCGGGCGGGCCGAGGGCGAAAAGCTTCTGCTGCCCGGCGACGTGCAAGTGTGGCAGCCCTGGGATACACCGGGCGCCGTGGCGCGCTTTCTGCGCACCTTTCGCCCGGCCGTCGGCATCCTCATGGAAACCGAGGTCTGGCCCAACCTGGTGGCGGGCTGCCAGCAGCGTGGCGTGCCGCTGGTGCTGGCCAATGCGCGGTTCAACGTCCAATCGCTGCGCAAGGCCCAGCGGCTGGCAGCGCTGGCCCGGCCCGCCTATGGGGGGCTGACCGCTGCCTGGGCCCAGACCGAAGACGACGCCACCCGCCTGCGGGCCATCGGCACCCCGGTGCGCGGCGTGTTTGGCAACCTCAAGTTTGACGTGGTACCCGACGCCCGCCAGATCGCCCAGGGTCGGGCCTGGCACGCCCACACCGGGCGCCCCGTGGTGCTGCTGGCCAGCAGCCGGGAGGGCGAGGAGGCGATGTGGCTCGAAAACTTCAAGCCAAAACAGGCGCTAGCGCTTGATGGGAAAGCGCAAGAAGCTATCAATAATATAGCGGTCAGCGTGCAGTGGCTCATCGTGCCGCGCCACCCCCAGCGGTTTGACGAGGTGCAACAGCTGCTCCAGCGCGCTGGGCTCACCGTATCGCGCCGCAGCTACTGGGCGGCAGAACCCGAGGCGGCCGAAGTGTGGCTGGGGGATTCACTGGGCGAAATGGCGCTGTACTACGGCCTGGCCGATGTGGCCTTGCTGGGTGGCAGTTTTGCCCCCCTGGGCGGCCAGAACCTGATCGAGGCCGCCGCCTGCGGCTGCCCTGTGGTGCTGGGGCCGCATACCTTCAACTTTGCCGAGGCGGCCGAGCTGGCCTGCGCGGCAGGGGCTGCGCAGCGCGTGCCCGACATGGCCGGAGGCATGGCGCTCGCGGCCCAATTGGCGACGGATGCCCCGGAACAGGCTGCGGCCAGCGAACGTGCCAGCCGTTTTGCCACGGCGCACCGGGGAGCGGCCCGGGCTACGGCGCAGGCGGTGCAGGCCGTGCTGCAAGCCGCCGGGTAGCTCCGCGCGGCCCGTCCGCCAACCCCGTCAGGGCTTGATGAGCAAGGCGTTGATCGCCTCGATGTCCTGCTGCGTCAGCGTGCCCGCCGCCTGGCGCAATTTCAGCGTGCCGAGCAGCACGTTGTAGCGGGCCTGGGCCAGGTCGCGCTTGGTCTGGAAGAGCTGGCTTTGGGCATTGAGCACGTCGATGTTGATGCGCACGCCCACCTGGTAACCGAGCTTGTTGGCATCGAGCGCACTCTGGCTGGAGGCTTCGGCAGCCTCCAGGGCCTGCACCTGGCCCTGGCCGGATTGCACGCCAAAGAAGGCGGCCCGCGTGGCCTGGGCCACGTTGCGGCGCGTGGTCTCCAGGTCGGCGCTGGCCTTTTCTTCCAGCGCCAGGGTTTCCTTCACGCGGTTTTGCACCGCAAATCCGGCAAACAGCGGCAGATTGAAGGCCACGCCCACGCTGGCGCTGTTGGTGCGGTTGTTCACGCCGGGCGCCGTGATGGTGCCATTCGGATTGCGCGTGACGTTGTAGCCCACCTGCAGGTCCAGGGTGGGCAGGTGGCCGGTTTCGGCCTTTTTGGTTTCAAGGCGGGCAATGTCCAGCGCGATGGCGGCCTGGCGCACGCCGGGCTGCTGGTCGCGTGCAGTGTCCACCCAGGTGGTCACGTTGTCGGGCTGCACCGTGGGGAGTTGCACGGGCAGCGCCAGCGGCTGGGGCTTGGTGCCGGTGATGCCCACCAGCTGGTCCAGTGCCAGGCGTTTCACGCGCAGGTCGTTTTCGGCCGCGATTTCCTGGGCCACCACCAGGTCGTAGCGGGCCTGGGCCTCGCGCGAATCGGTGACGGTGGTGGTGCCCACCTCGAAGTTGCGCTTGGCGGAGGCCAGTTGCTCCGACACGGCGGCTTTTTGCGCCTGCACGAAGGCCAGGGTGTCCTGCGCGGCCAGCACGTCAAAGTAGGCCTGGCTCACGCGCACCAGCAGGTCTTGCGTGGCGGCGTCCAGCTGCGCCTGGGCCACGTCAATGCCGCGCTGGCCTTGCTCCAGCGTGATGCGGTTGGCGGGCCGGTACAGCGGTTGCGAGGCCTGCACGCCCACCGTCTGCGTGGTGCCGGTGTTCTCCACAGGCGGGCGGCTCAGTTCCACATTGGCGCGGCTGAGCCCGGCCGTGAGCGCGGCGCTGGGCAGCAGGCCGGCGCGGGCCTGGTCGGCGCGGCGGGATGCTGCGTCGAGCTGGGCTCGGGCCGACTGCCAGGTCGTGTCATAGGTGCGTGCCGATTCCACCAGCTCCAGCAGGCTCTGGGCATGCGCCGGGGCGCTCAGCGCCGCGCCGAGCGCCAGGGACAGAAGTGACAGGGAGAGGGGCCGGTGCGGAGTCATGGGGGTCCTTCGGAAGAGTCTGCGGTTCGATGGGAGAGCGGGTGCCAGGGGCGTGATCAATAGCGGGGCACGGTGGGGTCGTTTTCGTGCGACCAGGCATCAATGCCACCGGTGATATTGGCCAACTGTTCAAACCCGTTGTGTTGCAGGAACGATGCCACCCGCAGGCTGCGTGCGCCGTGGTGGCACAGGCACGCAATGGGGCGGGCGGGGTCCAGCTCGGCCAGTCGCCCGGGCAATTCGCCCATGGGGATGGCCACCAGTTCAAACCCATCGGCGCGTACGCTGGCGGTCTGCAGCTCCCAGGGTTCGCGCACGTCCAGCACCAGGGGCTGGCTGCCTTCGGGTGCGGCGGCAAACCAGGCAGACAGCTGGGCGGGGCGGACGTGATCGATCATGCAGAACTCCGAAGAAAGCCGAACAACAGGGTCAGAACGTAAAGCCGGAAGGTTCCGGGAAGTTCACCAGGCGCGGGGCGATGGTGTCCCAAGGCGAGGTGGTTTCGAAACGGTCGCCGGTGCGGCGGGTCAGGGTGAAACGCATCACGGGCTCGCCGCCCACGATGGCGCCCAGGCGGCCGCCGTCACGCAGCAGCGCAAGCAGGGAGGTGGGCACTTCGGCCACCGAGCCGCTGAGTACGATCACGTCGAACGGGCCGTCGGGAATGGCGTCGCGGGCGCCGTCGCCCAGGCGCACATCGGCGTTTTGAACACCCGCGTCGCGCAGGTTCTCACGGGCCATTTCGGCGAGTTCGGGGTTGATTTCGAGCGACACCACACGCTCGGCGCGGGCGGCCAGCAGGGCGGCCATGTAGCCCGAACCTGCACCGATTTCGAGCACGCGGTCGGTCGGCAAAATGCGCAGGTCTTGCAGGATGCGTGCCTCGACGCGCGGCTGCAGCATGCTGTGGCCCAGGCGCACGGCCTCTTCGGCGTCGTTACCCAGCAGGGGCACTTCGATGTCCATGAAGGCCAGGCTGCGGTAGGCCGGGGGAACAAAGTCTTCACGGCGGACCACCGCCAGCAGGTCGAGCACGTCAGCGTCGAGCACATTCCAGGGGCGGATCTGCTGCTCGATCATGTTGTAGCGGGCCTGGGCAATAGGGTCGCTGATGTTGGCGGACGTGTTCAGGGGCAGGTTCATGGGATTTCTCCGTGGGGCAGATGCAAGGCCGATCGGGACGATCAGGACAAACCTTCGATTTTAGGCGCTGCCGGAGCGCACCCCATCTTGCGAAGGGCCCACTGGGCCAAGTCGTCCATGTAGCAATACACCACCGGCACCACCACCAGGGTCAAGAGGGAAGAGGTAATGACCCCGCCAATCACAGCCTGACCCATGGGCGCGCGCTGCTCCGACCCTTCGGACAACGCGAACGCCAGTGGCACCATGCCGAAGATCATGGCCAGAGTGGTCATCAGGATGGGGCGCAGCCGCACCCGGGCAGCCAGCAGCAAGGCGTCGGCACGGGGTAGGCCGGGCACGGTCTGGCCCTGGTCGTTCACGTGCTCCTCGCGGGCACGGATCGCAAAGTCCACCAGCAAGATGGCGTTCTTGGTGACCAGCCCCATCAGCATCACCACGCCAATGATGGAGAACATCGACAGCGTGGAGCGAAACATCAGCAGCGCCAGCACCACGCCAATCAGCGTAAGCGGCAGCGAGGTCATGAGCGCCAGCGGCTGCAAGAAGCTCTTGAACTGGCTCGCCAGGATCATGTAGATGAAGATGATGGCCATGGCCAGCGCCGAAATGGCATAGCCAAAGGACTCGGCCATGTTCTTGGTGGAGCCGCTGAACTGGTAGCGATAGCCGGGCGGGAAGCTCACTTCCTCCAGCGCCTTCTTGATGTCGTTCGACACTTCACCGGCCGAGCGCTTTGCCACGTTGGCGTTCACCGCCACTTCGCGGGTCAGGTCGCGGCGGTTGATCTGGTTGGCGCCGGTGGATTCGGTCACGCTGGCTACCTGGTTCAGGCGCACGATGCGCGTAGTGCCGTCGGTGGCCGCCAGGGCAAAGGGCAGGCGCTCCAGGTCGGCGGGCTGGGTGCGGGCTTCGGGGGCCAGGCGCACGTTCACATCGTAGGTCTGGTCATCGGGGGCACGCCAGTTGCCCACCGTGGTGCCTGCCACCAGGGTGCGCAGCGATGCTGCCATGGGCGCCACCGACAGGCCCAGGTCCGACGCCACGTCGCGCTTGACCTCCAGGGCGATCACCGGCTTGTTGGGCTTGGCGCTGGTGTCCAGGTCCACCAGCCCGGGAATGTCGCGAATTTTTTCGGTGACCACCTTGGTCAGGCGCTCCAGCTCCTGCAGGTCGGGGCCTTGCAGCGAGAACTCCACCTGCTTGTTGCCACCCACGGCGTCCAGCAGGCCCACGTGGGTGATGGTGATGCCGGGCACGGTCTTGAGGCGTTCCCGCAGCACGTCGGACATCTGGTCCACGCTGCGGCTGCGGTCCTTGCGGTCCACCAGGCGCACGTAGATGTTGGCGTAGATCTTGCCCTGGGCGCTGCCGGTGTTGATGGTGGCCAGTGTGTAGCGCACCTCCGGCATCTCGCGCAGGATGCCCTCCACCTGTTGTGCCTTGGCCTCGGTGGCCTCCAGCGACGAACCCACGGGGGTGTAGAAATTGAGCGAGGTTTCGGAGAAGTCGGCCTTGGGCACGAACTCGGTGCCCAGCAGCGGCACCATGAAGATGCTCAGCACAAAGATGGCCAGCGCAATCGCCATGGTGGTCAGCTTGTGCACCAGCGACCACCGCAGGATGCGCTGGTAGCCCTCGGCCAATGCATCGGTGGCACGGTCGAACCAGCCTGTGACGCGGCCAATGGTCTTGTCGTAGAAGGTGACGGGCTCGATCTTCTGGCCGTGGGCATGGATGCTCGGGTCGTGCCAGATGCTCGACAGCATGGGGTCAAGCGTGAAGCTCACAAACATCGAGATCATCACCGCCGCCACGATGGTGATGCCGAACTCGTGGAAAAACTTGCCGATGATGCCGCCCATGAAGCCAATGGGCATGAACACCGCCACGATGGACAGCGTGGTGGCCAGCACCGCCAGGCCAATCTCCTGCGTGCCGTCCATGGCGGCTGCGTAGGCGCCTTTGCCCATCTGCACGTGGCGCACGATGTTCTCGCGCACCACGATGGCATCGTCGATCAACAGGCCCACGCACAGGCTCAGCGCCATCAGCGTGATCATGTTGATGGTGAAGCCGAACATGTTCATGAACAAGAACGTGCCGATCAGCGCAATGGGCAGCGTCAGCCCGGTGATCACGGTGGAGCGCCAGGAATTCAGGAACAGGAACACGATGAGCACCGTGAGGATGGCGCCCTCGATCAATGTCTGGCGCACGTTGTTCACCGCCACGCGGATCGGGCGGGCGCTGTCGCCAATGGTCTCCAGCCGCACGCCGGCGGGCAGCTGGTTCTTCAGCTCCACCACAGCGGCGTTCAGGCCGTCCACCACCTCGATGGTGTTTTCGCCCTGCGACTTCTGCACCGACAGCAGCAACGTGCGCTGGCCGTTGTACAGGGCCAGGCTTTCCACCTCCTGCGCGCCGTCGTTGACGCGGGCCACCTGGTCAAGCCGGACCGGCGCTCCGTTCTTGCGGGCGACGATGATCTTGCCGAAGTCTTCGGGGCGTTCCATGCGAGCGTCGATCTGCACCACGCGCTCCTGCGCGAGGGACCGGATGGAGCCCACGGGCAGGTCCTGGTTCTCGTTGCGCACGGCCTGCGCCACCTGGTCGGGGGTCACGCCAAACGCTTCGAGCGCCTGCGGGTTCAGGTAGATGTTGATCTCGCGCTTGGTGGCGCCCACCAGGTTCACGGCGCCCACGCCGCGCACGTTCTCCAGGCGTTTCTTCAGAATCTGCTCGGCCCAGGTGGTCAGCTCGACAGCGCTGCGACCGGATTTTTCGTCCGGCAGCACCGCGAGCGACCACACGGCGCGACTGGCCGGGTCAAAGCGCAGCACGCGGGGTTCCTTGACCTCGGTGCGCAGCAGGGGGCGCACAGTGGCCACCTTTTCGCGCACGTCCTCGGCGGCCTTGCGGCCGTCGATGTGGAGCTGAAACTCGATGATGACAACGGCCGTGCCTTCGTAGCTGCGCGAGGTCAGGGCGTTGATGCCTGCAATCGAGTTGACGCCTTCCTCGATCTTCTTGGTGACTTCGCTCTCGACGATTTCCGGCGACGCACCGGGGTAGTCCACGGTGACCACCACCACCGGAAAGTCGATGTTGGGGAACTGGTCAACCTTCAGGCGCTGGTAGGAGAACAGGCCCAGCACGACGATGGCAAGCATCACCATCGTGGCGAACACGGGGTTTTTAAGGCTGACTTTGGTGAACCACATGGCGGGTCGGGGTAGTCAGGGTGATCAGGGAGCAGCGCGGGATGCCGCTGCCAATGCAGGTGCAGCAGCGGCTGTCGCAGCTGATGCAGCCACCGCCACGGCCGTGCCCTCGCGCAGCAGGCCAATCCGGCCCGCAATCACCACCGTGCCTTCGGGCACACCTTCGACCGCCACCAGGGTCTGGCCGCCCACCACCGCGCGGGTGCCGGTCTTGACGGGTGCATAGACCACGCGGCCATCTTTCAAGGTTTGGAGGTAGGGGGCGGGCTTGTCGGTGCGCACGGCGTCCAGCGGCACGGCCAGCACATCGGCCCGCCCAGTATCGAGCGTTCCCTGCACAAACAGGCCTTGCCGCAGCGGCGTGGCGCCGGGGGCTTGCTCAACCCGCAGGTAGACGGGCACCGTGCGGCTGCCTGCCTGGGCGCTGGGGTTGATGCGCACCACGGTGGCAGGCACCGGGGCGGGAATGCCCTCGATGGTGAGCTGCGCCTTCTGGCCCACCTGCACCGCCACGGAATCCGCCGGGTTGAGCAGCGCTTCTAGCTCGAGCCGCGACAGGTCCACCACCTCGATGATGCGGGCGTCCACCGCCACGCGCTCGCCCGGCTGGGCCAGGCGCTGCGCGACCAGCCCGCTGATGGGGCTCTTGAGCACGGTGTCCTCCAGCGCCTTGCGGGCCACGTCAGCGGCGGCCATTGCGGCCTGGTGGTTGGACTGCGCAGATTCGAGGCTGGCTTGCGAGGTAACCAGCGCCGTGGCCGAGATGAATCCCTGGTCCACCAGCGCGCGGTTGTTGGTGTACTGGCGCTGGTTGATATCCACCTGGGCTTTGGCGGCATCGGCCTGCTGCTGCGCCTGGCGCAGGCGGGCGCGGGCTTCGGTGGGGTCGATGCGGGCCACTTCCTGCCCGGCCTTCACGCTGTCGCCTTCGCGCACCGTCAGCCCCTGCAACTCACCGCCCACGCGCGCCTTGACCATGGCCGAGTCCACCGCCCGCAAGGCGCCCGATACGGGCACGCCAAGCGCCAGGTTCTGCCGCCGCACCGGCAACACCTCTTGGGCTGCCAGTTGCAGCGGCGCCTGGGCGCGCTGGGCCGTGGTTTCGGCCAATGCCTTTTGCTGCGCCTGCCGCGCCGCCATGGCCCGCCACACGCCGCCGCCGAGCAAGACAACAACGACGGCTGCCACCATCCAGGGAATCCAGCGTTTCATGGTCAGGAGCCGCGTGAGGGCGGCGCAGAAAAAGTGTGAGAGGGGGAGGGCACGGGAGAAGAAGGGTCGGGCCGCACCAGCAGCCCGTTCAGCACATTGTCGATCTGGGCATCGATGTACAACTCAGGCCGCAGGCCCAGCGAGTCTGGAATGCAGGCCCCCACCGAGTGCTTCCACATCATGAGGAAGATCATGGGCGCCAGAACCACATGCACGATGTAGTCCAGTGGCACGGGGCGGAATTCGCCGCGCTCGATGCCGCGTTCGACGATGCGGCGGATCAGCGCCTGCCCCGGCAGAATCACCTCCTGCTGGTAGAACTCGGTGATCTCCGGGAAATTCTGGGCCTCGCTGAACATCAGCTTGGTAATACCCGAGGCTTTGGTGGCGCCTATGCGCTCCCACCACACCTGGTAGCAGTACCGCAGCAGATCGCTGGTGGTGCCGACAAAGGAATCCAGCTCATCCCGCCACTCTTCAAAACGGCCCGCGATGTTCTGGCGCACCACCGCCTTGAAAAGCTCTTCCTTGCTGGGGAAATACAAAAACAGCGTGCCCTTGGAGACGCCTGCACGGGCCGCCACTTCATCCACCCGTGTCGCGGCAAACCCTTTTTCGACAAACAGGTCCAGCGCGGCCTCCAGCAACTCACCCGGGCGGGCTTCCTTGCGGCGCTCGCGTTTGGTGCCGACGGAGGCGGTGGGGGGAAGGGAGGTGGAAGGCAAGGAAGGGCTTCGTTAATGACTGACCGGTTAGTAATGTAGCAAGCACGGGATAGGGCGTCAATTCATAATGGTCAAGTTTGAACCCAAGGACCACCATGACTTTGCAAACCATCACCCTGGGCGGCGGCTGTTTCTGGTGCACGGAGGCGGTCTTCGACCGCGTGCGCGGCGTCACCGACGTGGAAAGCGGCTACACCAACGGCCACACGCTGAACCCCAGCTACGAACAAATCTGCCGGGGCGACACCGGCCACGCCGAGGTGGTGCGCCTGACGTTTGACGCCGACGAGATCAGCCTGCAAGAGGTGTTGGAAATCTTCTTCCATACCCACGACCCGACCACCCTCAACCGCCAGGGCAACGACGTGGGCACCCAGTACCGCAGCGGCATCTATTACGAAGACCCTGCGCACGGTGACATTGCCAACGACATGATTCGCCAGATGTCGCAAGACAAGCTGTTTGGTGCGCCGATCACCACCGAGGTGAAGCCGTTGAACAACTACAGCACGGCAGAGGCGTATCACCAGGACTACTTTGCGAACAACCCGAACGCGGGGTACTGCGCGTTTGTGGTGGGGCCGAAGGTGGACAAGTTCAGGAAGACATTTGCGAAGTACCTGAAGGGAAATTGAGCCCGACAGCCGCAGCGGCTTTCGGGCTGCGTTGGCTGACCCGCACGCGCACCACCCCGCCCATGATGCCGCCGAGCGCACGTTGCAGTGGGCTGGGGGTGTGGGGGGCCAGCAGGGTTTGCATCAGGATTCGCGGGGAAATGAATTCATGCTTTTCGAAGCCGTGCTGCAACAGCAGCAATTGCAGTTCCTGGTCTCCGATAAAACAGCGCCAGGGTTCTCCCATGCGGCGAAACCGTCGCGCCATGAGCCGCAACCCCAGGCGCCTGGGCACATCAAGGGCCGCAGGGCGTCGCAGATAGTCAAATACGACCATGCTTCCCGGCGCAGCCATTGCGCCAATCCGTGCCAGGGTTGTCTCCACCGCCGCGGGTGCCAGGTACATCGTCACGCCCAGCCATGAAAACACCGTGCGATGGCCGGGCTGCCAGCCATGGGTAATCAACTGCTCCACAAAATCCTGCTGCTCGAAATCCACGGGGACATAGCTTGCGGCCGCAGGCATCTTGAGCCCGGCGCGCTCCACCAACTGGCGCTTCCATACCTGGGTGGCGGGGTGGTCCACTTCGAAAACGCGCTCCAGTCCTCGCGGCCATCGATTGCGCAATGCGAAGGTGTCAAGGCCGGCACCCAGCAACACGTATTGGGTGGCGCCGGCAGCGACGGCGTCAGTCAGCGTGTCTTCGGCGATGCGGCTGCGCGCAGCTAACCCGCCACGCATGGCCTGCGAAATGCTTCCGTTTTCACGCCTGCGCCCACGCGGACCGTCACTCTCCACTTCCTCAATGACACGCTTAGCCTCTTCCGGCCCCAGGATGTCCAGCGCCAATTCATCCTTGAACACCGCCCCTGCATCCAGCAACTGATGGCGGGCCCGGGAGATGCCGCACAGCCACGCGGTGTGGCTGGGCTGTGCTGAGGCTAAGAGAGGCTGTGGTGCGGAGATGGCAGGAGAGTGCATGGTGATGCGGGTGGCTGTCATGGTGGGCGGATTCTCCAATCTGGCCTTGCCTACGTCTTGAACGTTTTCGCCATGGCCGAGCCGCCGAAATCTGTTTACCATCGGCCGCCATGCGCGCCAGGATCTCGCTTCCCTACGCTTCCGTGGCACTGCCGCCGCTGTCGTGCGCCGGCAGCATCCGTGCCTACATCATGAAAGACACCACCGCCGATGCGGGCACGGCGGGGCGGACCAATCGCTACCCCGCCTCTGTTTATTGCGGCATCGCCTGGTATCTGGAAGGCACGTCGGAACAACTGGGCGACGATATGCGCGGGCTGCGCCAATTGCCGGCAACCCTGCTGCTGGGCCCACAGTCCCGGCCACTGGTCACGCGCAACCCTGGGCCTGTACGCACGTTTGGGGTCGTGTTTCATCCGCAGGCATTCCATCGCATGACCGGCCTGGACATGAGCTCTCTTGTCGACGGCCTGGTGCCTGCTGAGCAGGTGTTGCCTGCCGCCTGGCAGGAGCTGTGCGCAACCGTGCGGTCGGCGACCGATGACGTGCAGCGCATGGAGTTGCTCGAAACGTTCGTGAAGCAGCATGATCTTCTGCTCCCTGCGTCCCCGTCACCGGGGGCGGCGGCGGTGCGCTGGATGCGAGATCTGCGCGCCCACGCCCTGCGTGCCGGGCTGGGCGAGAGCGTGCGCAGCCTGGAGCGCCTGGCGCATGTCTGGGCGGGCCAGTCGCTGCGCCGCCTGGGGTGGTTGTCGCGTGCCGAAGATGCCTTGCTGCACGCACGGCAGGAAGGCGATCGATCCGGGCACCCGCCGCGCTGGCAGGACGTGGCCCTGAGTGCGGGCTACGCAGACCAGTCCCATCTGTGCCGCGAGGCCCGGCGGGTCACCGGCGCAAGCCCCAGCGAACTGGCAAGGCGTGTGGAAGCCCATGACGACAGCTACTGGTTCTATCGGATCTGGTCATAGCCATGGTGATTTGGGGGGAGATTGCCCCGTGGGTACGGCAAGCATCGGCATAATGCAATCCGTTTGCGTTATTGCAAGCACTCCTATTTCCCGCTCCTGAGCCATGCCCACCTCCCAGCCCCCAGCCGCCGCATTGCCGCCCCACCGTGCCTGGGTCTTGCCCGAGGGCATGCGCGCCACCCGCGCCACGCGGGCCTTGGCGGCACTGTACGAGGCCCGCCCGGACACGGCCCTGTCCGAGCCCGAGGTGGAGGCGGCGCTGGCCGCAGCGGGGGCAGCAGTCAACAAGGTCACGGTCTACCGCATGCTCGACCGCTTTGCCGCTGCTGGCCTGCTGCACAAGCAGGTGGACGCTGCCCGCGTGACCCGGTATGCACTGGCCCCCCAAGGCGAAGAGGGCGCAGCCCCCAGATTCGAATGCGACGATTGCCACCGCCAGTTCCGCCTCTCGCAGGGATCGGCCAAGGTGCAGACCGCCCTCAAGCAGGTGCTGCAGGCGCTGGCCACGGCCGGGCATGAGAGCTTGGCGGTGGACATCGCGGTCCACGGGCGCTGTGCAGACTGCGCCCACCCGGCCGAGGGCGCTGCCGCATGATCCGCACACGAGGCCTTTCCTACACCTATGCCACGGGCGGCGCCGCGCCGCTGCGCTTCCCCGATGTGGACCTGCGCCAGGGCGGCACCTTGTTGCTGCGCGGGCGCTCGGGCTCGGGCAAGTCCACCTGGCTGGCGCTGATGGCCGGGCTGCGCGGAGCCAGCGGGGGCGACCTGTTTGTGGCGGGCACGCAGCTGGGCACGCAGCGCGGGGCCGAGATTGATGCCTGGCGCGCGCGCAGCATTGGCTTTTTGCCGCAAAAGCTCTACCTCAGCAGCGCGCTCACGGTGGCCGACAACCTGGCGCTGGTCTACTTTGCGGCCGGGCTGCCACGCGACGATGCCGCCATCACGCGTGCGCTGGCGCAGGTGGGGGTGGCCGAGCTGGCCGACCGCAAGCCGCACCAGCTTTCGGGCGGGCAGGCGCAGCGCGTGGCGCTGGCGCGGGCCGTGCTGCTGGCGCCGCAGGTGCTGCTGGCCGACGAGCCCACGGCCAGCCTGGACGACGAGGCCGCCGCAGACGCGCTGGCGCTGCTGCAGCACAGCGCCGCCGCCTGCGATGCCAGCCTGGTGATTGCCACGCACGACCAGCGTGTGGTCCAAGCCCTGGCCGGTGTGCAAACGCTGGATTTGAATGAAATCGGCGCCCAGCGCTTGATGGATAAGCGCGAGTAGCTATGAATTCAGGAGTCTTCAAACTGGCGCGCCTGTCATGGCGCTACCTGTGGTCCCGGCCTTTGGCGGCTGTGCTGAACCTGCTGGTGCTGACGCTCGGCCTGGCCGCCATCACGCTGGTGCTGCTGGTGGCCACGCAGCTCGACAAGGCGTTTGAGCGTGATCTGAGCGGCATCGACCTGGTAGTGGGCGCCAAGGGCAGCCCGCTGCAGCTCATCCTGGCGGGCGTGTTCCACATCGACGTACCCACGGGCAACATCCCCCTGCAAGAAGTGCAGGCGCTGCAGAAGAACCCGCTGGTGGCGCAGGTCATACCGCTGAGCCTGGGCGACAGCTACCAGGGCTTTCGCATCGTGGGCACCACGCCCGACTATCTGCTGCACTATGAAGTCCAGTTTGCCAAGGGCGCGCTGTGGCAGCAGCCCATGGACGCGGTGCTGGGCGCCACGGTCGCCCGCAGCATCGTCAAAGCCGACCATGGTGGTGCACCGTTGGTGGGCGCCACATTCGTGGGCAGCCATGGGCTGGGGGGAGGAGGGCATGCACACGGCGATCACCCCTACCGCGTGAGCGGCGTGCTGGCGCCCTGCGGCTGCGTGCTCGACCGGCTGATTCTGACCAGCACCGAATCCGTTTGGATGGTGCACGAAACGGCCACGGCCAACGATGCCGAAGACCTGGAGATCATGAAGGAAGAGCGCGAAGTGACCGTGGCCCTGGTGCGCTACCGCACGCCCATGGCCGCCATCACGCTGCCGCGCCAGATCAACAGTGACACCTCCATGCAGGCGGCGGCACCGGCCATTGAAGTCACACGCCTGCTGCGCCTGCTGGGCGTGGGCGCCGATGTGCTGCGTGCCTTTGGCGGCGTGCTGCTCGCCGTGGCTGCTTTGAGTGTGTTCATTGCCCTGTGGAACGCCGTGCGCGAGCGCCGTGCCGATCTGGCCATGCTGCGCATGCTGGGCGCACCGCCGGGCCGCGTGGCGGGGCTGGTGCTGTGGGAGGCCCTGTGGCTGGCCGCGATGGCGTCTGTTCTGGGCCTGCTGCTGGGCCACGGCCTGGCCCATGGCCTGGGCTGGGCACTGCAGGCGCAGGGGCTGCTGCCTGTCACCGGCCTCATCTGGCTGCCCGCCGAAGCGGGTGTGCCGCTGATGGCCGCCGGTGTGGCGGCGCTGGCGGCGCTGCTGCCCGCCATGCAGGCGTACCGCACGGACGTGGCCGACCTGTTAAGCCAGCCCTGATGCAGCCATCGAGTTCTGTCCTCTAAAAACCGTCCCCCAACCAATCTGAAAGGCCTTCCATGAAAAAGCTCCTCACCGCACTCGCCCTGGCCCCCATGCTGCTCGTCGGCGCCCTGGCGCACGCCCAGGCCCACAACGACAAAGAGACCAAAGAAGACATCGCCCGCCACCGCGCCATGGCCGCCGCCCACGAGGCCGCCGCCAAGTGCCTCGAATCCGGCAAGGGCGAGGACGTCTGCCAGAAGGAACTCCAGGCTGCCTGCAAGGGTCTGGCGATTGGCAAATACTGCGGCATGAAGCACGCGCACTGAGGCGATGGGCCTCCAGGCCCGCTACCATTTCTGAAAACGCTACAGATCAGGTTTCCCGCCATGGCAATCCACCCCGCTCACCGTCATCCAGCTGCACAACCCGATGCCGGAGCCAGCCGCACCCGCACTGCCCGGCGCGCCTGTGCGATGGTGGTGCTGGCCTGGACTGGGGCCGTACTCGCACAGTCGCCGACCGCTGCGCCCACGGGCAAACCAGCGCCGGGGGAATTTGAACGCGCGACCGGAAAAACGCCCGGTGCCGCGCCCACCACCGCACCCGCGCTCTCGTCTCCTTTGCCTGCGGGCGCGGGCACCGCCATGCCATCGGGCGTTGCGTCGGGCAGCGGGGCGGGCTACCACAGCCCCAACAGCCCCATTGCGCCGCTGCCCCAGCGCAATGACGTGGTGCCGTGGTCCGTGCTGACCGACCTGACCAAAAAGACCACCAAGGACGGCATCCTGCCCGTGTTCAACGACGCGCAAAAGGGCATGGACAAGACCACGCAGCGCATCCAGGGCTTCATGGTGCCGCTGGATGCCAAGCCCACGCAGACCCACTTTCTACTTACCTCCGTGCCAATGACCTGCTCGTTCTGCACGCCGGGCGGGCCAGAGAGCATGGTCGAGGTCAAGGCCAAGACGCCCGTGCGCTATTCGCTGGAACCGGTGGTGGTGGAGGGCAAGTTCACCGTGCTCCCCAACGACCAATATGGCCTGTACTACCGCGTGGTGGACGCGGTGCCCGTGAAGTAATTCCTCCGCCTTTTTCCCCGATCCCGCTGCCTTCCTTGTTCCTCTTGTGACCCCGTTGTTTCCAACCCCACTGGCCGCCCTGTGGCGCCGCCTGCGCCAGCAACTGCCCGCGCAGGCCGCCCTGGCGTGGCTGCTGCTGGCGCTGGTGGTGGTGCCCACGCTGGGGCGCCTGCACCAAGTGGAGCATGCGGGGGCGCTGGAGCAGATGCGCGCGGGTCACGCGGTGCAAGCTGCGCAACAAGCCGACGCACACCACAGGCTCGCAGCCGCTTCGCTGGCAGCGGATGAGGACGCGGCCCCGTCCACCGAGGCAGACCACACCCACGGGCTGCTATCACTGCTCCTGGCCCCCCACGCGGCCGTGGACTGCCTTTTGCTCGACCAGCTCGCGCTGGGCGATGCCCTGCACAGCGCCCCCTCGGCGCTGCCCACCCTGGTGCCCGCGCAGGCACCGCCGGTACAACATGCCGGGCGCTCTACGGCCCCGCACGTTGCGCTGTTCCAGGCGCGTGGCCCGCCCACGGCCTGACCGCAACAAATCGCCTACGCGCCCACCGCATCGCGGGCCGGGCCGCCAACACCTTGCCCGGCCTTGCAGGGCTGCGCTATCGCGCTTTGCCCTTTTACTCCTGATTCCATAGCAGCTCGCGCTTGATAGACAAGCGCTAGCGGCCATTTTTAGTCAAATTTTCATGCCCAGGGCGTGGAAGCCATGTGTCTGCGTGCCGGCCCCGCCAGCACCGGTGCATGCACCACGCCCCTGCGCATGGGTTCCCGCACACGTTCAAGCACCCATTGCCACACCGCACCATGACCCACACCACATCCCAACCTCGCCGCCCCGTTGCTGTTCTTCGCGCCCGTCCCACCCTCCACCCCGTGGCCCTGGCCGCCATGCTGGCGCTGACGGGCACCGGCGTGGCGCACGCGCAGACCGCGCCGGTGGCAGCACCTGCCGATAACAGCGCTGCGGCCCCCGCCAGCCTGCCCGCCGTCACCGTCTCGGCCAGCGGCCTGCAACTGGGCGCCAATGAGATGACCACGCCGGTCACCGTGCTGGAAGGCGATGAACTCGTGCGCCGCCGTGAGGCCACCCTGGGCGAAACGCTGAACAGCGAGCCCGGCATCACCAGCAGCCACTTCGGCGCAGGCGCCAGCCGTCCCATCATTCGCGGTATGGACGGCCCGCGCGTCAAGGTGCTGAGCGACGGCGCCGAGCTGCACGACGCCTCCACCATCAGCCCCGACCACGCCGTGGTATCCGAGCCACTGCTGGCCACACAGATCGAAGTGCTGCGCGGCCCCTCGGCCCTGGTCTACGGCAACGGCGCCGTGGGCGGCGTGGTCAATGTGCTCGACGGCAAGATCCCCACCGCCATCCCGCAAAAGGGCTACGAGGGCAGCGCCGAGCTGCGCGCCAACTCCGGCGCGGGTGAAAAAGCAGGAGCCTTCTCGCTGACCGGCGGCGCTGGCAACCTGGCCGTGCATGTGGAAGGCGTGGCGCGCGATGCGGGCGACTACCGCGTGGGCAAGGGCTGGGCGCCCGAGGGCGAACCCACCCGCAAGGTGCTGGGCAGCTTCAACCGCACCGACACCGGCAGCGTGGGCCTGTCGTGGGTGGGCGAGCGCGGCTACCTGGGCGCCGCCTACACCCGCCAGACCGCCAAATACGGCCTGCCGGGCCACAACCACAGCTTTGAAGGCTGCCACACGCACGGCGACCACCTGCACTGCGGCGCCCACGAAGAGGAGGAAGACGGCCACGACCACGGCGCCGAAGAACATGGCGACGTGCCTGTGGTGGACCTGCGCAGCGAACGCTTCGACATCCGCGGCGAGCTGCGCAACCCCTTCGCCGGCTTCTCGGCCTTGCGCCTGCGCGCGGGCGTGACGGATTACGTGCACGACGAAGTCGAAGACGGCGCCATCAGCACCACCTTCAAGAACAAGGCCTACGACACCCGCATCGAGCTGCAGCACGAGCCCATTTCAGGCTTCAAGGGCCTGATCGGCCTGCAGACCTCGCAGCGCAAGTTCAGCGCCGACGGCGAAGAGGCCTACGTGGAGCCCACCATCACCCGCAAGCTGGGCTTCTTCGCGCTGGAGGAATACCGCCTGGGCGACTGGCGCTTCGAAGCCGCCCTGCGCCACGACCGCCAGACGGCCGAAGCGCAAACCAGCGGCATCGAACGCAGCCACAACGGCACCTCGGCATCGCTGGGCGCGGTGTGGAAGTTCACGCCCGGCTACCAGGTGGGCACCTCGTTCACCCGCGCCAGCCGCGCCCCGTCGGCCGAAGAGCTGTATGCCAAGGGCCTGCACATGGCCACCAGCACGTATGAGCGTGGCAACGCCGACCTGAAGTCCGAGATCTCGCAGAACATCGACGTGAGCCTGAAGAAGACCAGCGGCGACACCACCTTTGGTGTGAGCATCTTCCGCAACCGCATCAACAACTATATCTACGGCCGCACGCTCGATGAAGTCGATGGCCTGCAACTGCTGCAATACAGCCAGGCCGACGCCACCTTCACCGGCATCGAAGGCCAGGTGCGCCAGCGCCTGTACCGCAACCTGGGTATCACGCTGTTCGGCGACACCGTGCGCGCCACGCTCGACGCAGGCGGCGGCCGCCTACCGCGCATCCCCGCCACCCGCGCGGGCATCCGCCTGGACGCCAACTGGCAAGCCTGGGAAGGCCAGGTCGAATGGGTCCAGGTGGCCCGCCAGAACCGCGTGGCCGAGTTTGAAACCGCCACTCCCGGCTACGGCATGCTGAACCTGGGCGTCAGCTACAACGGCCAGTTCAGCACCGGCACACCGTGGCAGGTGTACCTGAAGGCGAACAACCTGACGGACCGCCTGGCGTATGCGCACACCTCGTTCATCAAGAATGCCGCGCCGTTGATGGGCCGCAATCTGACGGTGGGGGTGAAGGTGGCGTTCTGACGGGTGAAGCCGTCGTGATGTGAGCGAGCCAGCGACGGAGGACGGCGTTGCTGGCTCGCACATCTGGCGGCCCCAAACCACCCAAACCACCGAGTCCAAAGGTGACTTGGATGCATGCCATACTCGCTTTGACGTGGTTGATTTTTCGATCCGTCAAGGCGACGCTGCCTCAGTCCCGGTGATGGCGCGCACCCGATTCGGAAATGGGATTGGCTCCGCAGCAGGCCGCCCAACGCAGGGTTGCGCGACGCGCGAAGGACTTGTTCGGCGCGGCCGCGCATGAATCTGACCCATTTGCAATAGCCCTGCATGCCCACCACTCCCACGCCGTCCGCAAACCTGTTGCAACTGCTTCCTGAGGCGGTGGTGCAAACCGATGCGCTGTGGGAGATCACCTATCTGAACCCGGCGTGGCACAAGCTCACCGGCCATTCGGTGGCGGCGGCGCTTGGCAGGTCTTTGCTGGAGTTCGTGCATCCCGACGACATCGGCACCATGCGCTCGGGCATGCCGGTGTTCCGCTTGCGCTTTGCCGACGCGGACTATCGCTGGGTGCGTCTGCAGCTCCACCCGGAGACGGATGCGGCGGACCGGGTGATCAGCCGCCAGGGTGTCCTGATCGAGATCACCGAGGTCACCGAGCAGGTGCTGGTGGAAGTTCGCCAGCGCTTTCTGCGCTTGCTGGAAACCATTGATGGCGTGGTGTGGGAAGCTGAAATCGGCGTGGGCAATACCTTCCTGAGCCCGCAGGTCGAGCGCTTGTTCGGTTACTCCGTGGAGGAGTGGCGGGCTGACCCGGGCTTCTGGCGGGCGCATGTACACCCCGACGATCTGGAGGAGGCCCTGCGCATCGACGATGCCGCTTACAACGCCACGCACAGCCATGCCTACGAGATGAGCTATCGGCTGATTGCCAAGTCCGGCAAGGTCGTGTGGGTGCGCGATCTGTGCCGCGCGGTGGTCGAGCCGGGGCGGCCGAACCGCATGATCGGCCTGATGATCGACGTGACCCAGCAGAAGAACACCGAACTCGAGTTGTTGCGCTCCGAAAACCGCTATTCGCTGGCGACGCGGGGATCCAATGACGGCATCTGGTACTGGGACTTGCGAACGGACGCGCTGCATGTGTCCGGGCGTTTTCTCCAGATCGTCGGACTGGGTAGCGCCGATCTTGTGCATGACGGAGGCTGGCGCTTTTTGGAGCAGCTCATCGATACCGAGGATCGCGAGCGCGTGCAGGAGGCCTACCGCAGGCACCTATCGGGAAACAGCCCGAACTTTTCGGTGGACTTCCGCGCGTTCCACGGAGCAGGGCGGCTGGTGTGGGTCAATTGGCGCGGGCTCGCCGAGTTCGAAGAGGGTGTTCCCGTGCGCATGGCGGGATCGTTGAGCGATCTGGCCGAGCGTGGCAGTTCCTACGATGCGCTGACCAACTTGCCCGGCCGGCCGTTGTTCCGCGATCGCCTCGCGCAACTCATCGCGCTGCACCAGAACGAGGTGGTGAATGGAGGTGGCGTTCCGATACGCGATGGAGCCACGATGTTCGCCGTGCTGCTGCTGGATCTCAACGGGTTCAAGGCCGTCAATGACAGCTACGGGCACCATGTGGGCGACCAGCTCTTGCAACAGGTGGCGCGGCGGCTCGAATCCTGCGTGCGGGCTGTCGATCTGGTCGCCCGCATGGGTGGCGACGAGTTCAATGTGCTGTTGGAGTCCATCGATCCCGCTGAAGCCCGCCAACGCGCGGAGCAGATTGCCGCCGCCCTGGAGGTACCTTACGTCATTGGCAGGCACACCGTGATCAGTGGTGCGAGCATCGGATTGGCCAGCAGCGCATCCAGGCTGGCGACGGTCGACGACTACCTGCGCGCTGCAGACACCGCCATGTACCGGGCCAAAAGTCAGTCATTGGGCGTTTGCGTGTTTCAGTAAGGCGTGCCAGGGGCAATTGCCTGCGAGCGTCGCATGGCTTGCCTTCCTCGTCCCCTTCTGGTTTTCGGTGGTTTTGCTGGGGTGCTTCCAGTGCGCTTTTGCCTGGGACCAGGGGGTGATTGCTGCCTGATGCCTGATGCCTCCATTGGATGCTGGCAATCGAACATGTTTTCGGACTTGTGCGCTTAGCCATCAAGCGCAAGCAGCTACTTTATTGATAGCAACTGAAACCCTGCGTATCCTATGGATGCGAGGCGAAAAAAAACCGGCTCCTCAGAGCCGGTTTTTCACAGAGGGTTGCCTCGATCAGTAACGACCGCCGCCGAAGCCACCCGTGCCGTAGCCAACGTCCGAGCGTGTGCTCGCACTGTAGCCGCCGGCCTTGTAGCCACCGGCGCCGCCACCCTCTTCACGAGGACGGGCCAGGTTCACGACGATCGAGCGGCCGTCAACGGACATGCCGTGCAGGGCGCTGATGGCGGCCTGGGCGACTTCGGCGGAGGCCATTTCCACAAAGCCGAAGCCCTTGGAGCGGCCGGTTTCGCGGTCCATCATGACCTTGGCGGAGGAGACCCGGCCGAATTCGGAAAAGTTGCTTTCCAGGGTGGAATCAGTCACGGAGTAGGGCAGGTTGCCCACGTAGATTTTGCTGCTCATGGTTGAGCCTTTCTGAAATGTGGTGCGCAACGAAGGGCGTACCGTTGGGATGCAGCTGTGCGGATCGAGTGTCCGCAGCAACTAGGATGGGTGGATGGGATCTGCAGGTCGTAGATCAGGTCATCAGCACGTTGGGGGGTGCGGCATGCACGTTTGCAGCCAGCCCTGGGTGACTGCAAAGAGCCGGGCGGCTTCGCGCGAGGCAAAGGCTTTGTCAAAACGGAACACGCGGCAGTAGCTGCCGTTGCCCTGAGAACGATGGACCGAGAAGGAGGCGCGGAAGCGGCCGCAGTCGGTCGGATGTGTCGTGGGCGAAACGACGTACTTGCCCATGGAAATGGCGGTCTGTGAAATCTGGATCAATCAGGATCGCAGGCGTGGAAATCGACCTGCGTGAGCATCAAGGGACGCAGTGGGCTGCAGCTCTACAGACCCAATGGGCAACCACAAAAGGTTGCAAAAGGCGGCTTGCCTGGGGCGGATTGCCACCCTGAGCAGGCGTTGCGGTGACTGCACGCGTCAAGAGCCGTGACTGCAACGACACGGAGTATACAGCAATTTGCATGTATCTGCAGTTTAATATTATTTTTGGTTTTAAAAGGCGCTCTTGCTGGATTGCGTCGGCGCCCCACACGGCCCCATCCCTTCGGTTGCTCGGCCCTCGATCAGGCCCCAGCAAGGGCCGCAACTCTGCTCATGCTGCAGGATCAGGCTGAGCAAGGGGGTGACTTTTGCCTGCCGCGTACAGGCTTGTTTCGCCAGGACCGCTTGGCTTTTAGAGTACGCGTGCCGAGCGTTTCACCCCCAGAAAATGGCTTCTAGTGAGCTGCATGGTATATTTGCAGAAGTAACAATTTGTGATAGAAAATCAATAAAATTAATTGATGTTTGTGTTGTCAATGTGAATTGATGTGAATATTTTATAAAATCAATGATTTTCTCCGTTTCCTTGTTGTTGATCGTCTGGTCCTCACAGCGATGGGCTTCACGCTTTGCCAATTCTTCTGCCGATAGTTTCTGGATTTTCATCGCCAGCACAATGCTGCAGGTGGGTGCAATTGCAAGCCTGACTTCGTTGGTTCAAGCATTGAATCCGGCTGCGTGGATGCTGGTCCAGCTGCTTTTTTGCATTGCCACTTTGCGGTTGACACGCGAAATGGGGTGGCCCACGCTTCGGGGCTTTCTGGGGATATGGAGTGCGCAGCGCACAAGGCTTGCAGCGTTCGCGCGGGGATTATCGCAGTGGGGAGTGATAACGCTGATGGCGATTTGCGGAGTCCTCTGGATGTCGTTGGTAGGGCAGGCCGTGGCGCCTCTCCAGAACTTTGATGACAGGATGTACCACGCCTCGCGGGTTATCTACTGGATTCAAAATCAATCGGTATTCCCGTTTGACACGCACAATATCCGACAGACGATGATTCCGTTCGGGAGCGAGTTATTCTTCCTGTGGCCGGTGCTGTTCACCAAAACTGAAGCTATGGGCCGCATTGTGTTTTGGCTGGCGTTTCCATTGGCAGCCATCGGTCAATATTATTTATTGCGGGCACTCAAATTGAGCCAGACAGTGGCTCTGGTGGGCGTGTTGATTCTGGTCTCTACGCCTCTTGTTGCATCCAGTGCAGTGGGGCTCAAGCCTGAAATCTGGTCCATCGTCACCCTGCTGGGTATTGCCTATTGGGTGGTTTCCATTTGCACGCAGCCTGATGCATCGAAGGCCCAATATTTCTTCCTGGGGACATTCACGGTACTGAGCATCAATGTCCGGTCGTTTCCAGTGTCGATGATTCCCAGCTTGCTGCTGATCGTGTGGTGGGCGCCGAGTCCGTTTTCATGCATTGCGCGGTTCAAGGCACTGGCTGCAGGATGGGTGTGTGCGGGTGTTTTGAGTTCGCTGCTTGTTCCCCTGGCATTCAACACGGCGCTCTACCACCACCCCTTGGGGCCACAGGAGGTGCGGCGCGTGGTGCAGGCCGACATCACTCCGCAAGTGATCTATACGCACGCGGTACGTTTTGTATTTTTGCTCCTGGAACTGCCGGACGTTCCGGCTTCGAGCGAAACGCGGTCCCGTTTCAGCAGTGCCGCCAACCAATTCATTTATTCCATTGGCGCTGGCGCACCCTTGGCGGGCGAAAACAAGGGCGCGTGGCCGGGGAGTTTCGTGTACTCGCTGCCAGAGCACTCCACACGGTTTTCGTTGTGGGGGTTGCTGTGGATTCCCATGTCGCTGATCGCTGTGTACCTTCTGGTTCGCAATCTGGTCGCGACCTGGCCGCACGTGAGGCTGACGGCGTTGTCGGCACAAACGCTTTTGGCAATTCCATTGCTGTGCGCAATCCTGTTTGGCGCGCGGTGGATGGCCCAGTCCGACGTGCCTGCACGATTTCTCATTGGCCCGTATGCATTGCTGCTGCCCGTTGGCATTGCGCTGGTTGCGCCGTACCTCTCCATAAAGAAATTTGCCCAGGCGCTCATCGCGATGGTGGTCACGTATGCCGCATACCAGCCGATGAGGGCTCTGGCTTACGACGCTGTACAGGCCATCGCAGCTCCCGCCTCGGAAAAGCTGATCAATGAGCCATTTGAAGAAATTGTCGGGTCCATGCTGCCGGCTGGTTCCCGCGTGCTTTTTGTGGGGCACCAGGACGCCCGCGACTATTCGCTCTTCTCCCCGGAAACCCGTTATTCCAATGCAGTGATTCCCTGGGGCACGGGGCCTTTTGACCCAGAAAGAATGGGCCGGATGGTCGCATCCGAAAAAGCCACCCACGTCTTGATCCAGGACGACAAGCAGGTGTTCTTCGAGTGGTTTCCAACCGTCGATACCCGCGAAATGGTGAAGTGGCTCAGCGCCCAGGCCGGACTG
Organism: Acidovorax sp. FG60; assembly: GCF_057808995.1. Lineage (NCBI taxonomy): Bacteria > Pseudomonadati > Pseudomonadota > Betaproteobacteria > Burkholderiales > Comamonadaceae > Acidovorax > Acidovorax sp. FG60. The sequence goes on along the minus strand of NZ_JBMDJC010000010.1, from coordinate 89,316 downwards.
AAGTCCATCCCCCTCAACACACCCCACATGCGTCTGTTCGAAGTGAGCGGCACCACATTGGCCAACGAAAGGCCATTCCAGACGACGGCCGTCCCGTCGGGTTCACCCTTGATCAGGGTCGCCGACAGTCTCAAAACCAAGGTGGGTATCGATCCCGCCTTGCTGGAGACGCCATGGCCTGTTGAAAACCTGGGTGGCAGAGAGGGCGGTTTCCTGTGGATGGGGCAGGGGCATGCCGAGGGCATCGAGTTCGCACTCTGGTCGCGCGAGGACCACGACGTGGACCTCCGGTTCGAGGTATCCCCGGGGCACGGCCTGACTGCGCCCGACCGGAGGGTCATGGTGCTGCAGGACGGCGTCCCTGCGGCGGAAGGCGAGTACACCTTCCGCGGGAGGGCTTCGGTGGTGGCGCGCACCCGCCTCCATGTGGGGCGGAACGTCATCAGCTTCTTCGCGGTGGATACCGCCACCATCAAGCCACTGCCCAATGGCGATACCCGCAATCTGGTCATGGGCCTGCACGAGATACGCATCGAACCAGGGCCGGTTGCCGCACCTGCAGCCACCGCAGGCGTGATGCGGCCAGCTTTGCCCGACAAAGCGGACCCAGCCCCCAACGCCACCCGCCATGGCGAGCTTGCGCACAGCGCCCGCAAGGCTGTGGGTTTGATCAGCCGCAGGCAACAGGTCGATGGCTACTGGCTCACTGCGTACACCAGCGAAGAGCGTTTTGAGAAGCCGAAGCTGGAAATGAACACCTACGTCACTTCGATGATGGTGGACGTTCTCGGTTCAAGACCAGGCCCCGTGGGGCTGGGGGGAAGCCTGGACCGGGCCCGGACCCATCTGCGCAGCCAGATCGAGGCCAGTGGGCTCGTGCGCTACCACGGCCGGCCGGATGGCGCCGCCATGACCACGCATGGGCTGTGCCCCATCACACCCGATGCCGACGACACCGCCCTGGTGTGGAGACTGGCCCCCGGTGCAGATGCACTGCGGCCAGCGGCCCTGACGGCGCTGATGCAGTACCGTACCGCCGAAGGCCTGTACAACACCTGGCTGGGCCAGCGCAATGAGTACCGGTGCATCGACCCAGGCTCCGACCCGAACCCTACCGACGTGGCAATCCAGATGCATGTGCTGATGTGGCTGGCGCAGGCCGACCCACCAGCGGCCCAGATGTTGTGCGGCGCGCTTCGCCAAGCCATCGACCAGGACCGCGTGTGGGTTTACTACCGCAGGGCACCGCTGGTACCCGTCTTGCGCCAGGCCGACATGAAAGCTGTGGGCTGCGATGTGCAGTTGCCGCCCTCGCGTTCGCAAACAGCCCTGCCAGGGCAGGAAATCTGGCTGCGCGCCAGCGACATGTTGCAGCGGCTCCAGGGCGGCAAGGGCAGGGTGCCCGAGCCGACCCAGATCATCCATCTGCTTCAAGAGCTGTCAAAAAATGACTTCTTCGCCGTGAAGCTGAACCCGCCCTTGCTGTACCACAACGATCTCACCGCCTCGGTGCGCAGGTTCTACTGGTCGGAAGATGTGGGCTATGCGCTCTGGCTGCGGCTGTACCTGGAAAGCGCGCGACTGGGCCTTCTGGCCGACAACGGCAACGGCTTTGACAACAACACCGGCAGCTCTGCAGCCGATGGCAGGCGGACTGCCCCGAAAACACCATGATGGATCGTCCCCAGGGAGCCCGGCGGGTTCTGCGCCTGTTGTCGTGCATTCGATTCGACGAGGTTCTGGTGCTTCAGGGCGCGCCTTTGCTGGGCGCCGTCTTTGCCATGGGCCACTTCACATACCAGAGCGCGGCGATGCTGTTGCTGTTGATGGCAGGAAACGCCTTTTTGGTGGCCCACATTTTCATGCTCAACGATTGGTCCGGAGTGCACCAGGACCTTCGGGACCCAACCAGGGCCGCAGGGGTTTTTATCAATCGCGGTATTCGGCGCAATGAGATCGGGGCCTTGTTGCTGATTCTGCTGGCGCTGAGCCTCATGACCCTCAGCCAGCTGAACGCGGCAACGCTGGCTATTGCGCTGTCGATCGCAGTGGCAGGCGCGCTCTACTCCATCCCGCATGTTTACCTGAAGGGCATCCCGCTTGCGAACACACTGCTCCATGTTGCCAGCGGGTTGCTGCATTTTTTGCTGGGCTATTCAGTATTCAGAAGCCCCGACATGAATGGCCTGCAGATCGGATTGTTCTTTGCCACTATTTTCAGCGCGGGCCACCTGACGCAGGAGGTTCGCGATTGCGAGGCCGACCTAAGCAACGGGATTCAAACCAATGCAGTGAAGTTCGGCAAAAAGCGGAGCTTCATCGCTAGTTTTGTGCTGTTCACGCTGGCCGACGCCCTGTTGGTCCTGCTGGCGCTGAGAGGAACGGTGCCGCAAGTGCTGGCCATGTTTGTCGCGTTGATTTATCCGCTGCATTTTTACTGGATGCTCCAGGCGATGCGGGAAGGACTGACGTTTGAGAGTGTACGCAGCCTGCAGGCGCGCTATCGTGCGCTATATGCGGGCATGGGCGTTGTCATGATTGTTTCCGTACTATTGGCGCAAAAATGGATATACCTTCTTCCATGAAGCTGACGATTGTCATTCCTTGCTTCAATGAAAAGCAAACCATCCGGTCTATTGTGGACGCAGTGCGTTCAGCGCCTTATCCGCAGAAAGAAATCATTGTTGTCGATGATTTTTCAACAGATGGAACCAGAGAGATACTTGCGAATGAGTTGGCTGGCAATATTGATAGACTGGTATTTCATGAAACCAATCAGGGCAAGGGGGCGGCACTCAGGTCTGGCATCCTACATGCCACCGGGGATATCGTCATCATTCAGGATGCCGATCTTGAATACAACCCCGATGAATATCCAATTTTAATAGAGCCTATTTTATCCAACAGGGCCGATGTAGTGTTCAGTTCGCGTTTCATTGGTGGCAATTGCCACCGCGTCTTGTACTTCTGGCATCGCGTAGGCAATGGGTTCTTGACGTTGGCATCCAATGTATTCACCAATTTAAATCTGACGGACATGGAGTCCTGCTACAAGGCATTCCGGCGGGAAATAATTCAATCCATTCGCATTGAAGAAAATCGGTTTGGATTTGAGCCGGAGATTGTAGCCAAGGTTTCAAAATTAAATTGCCGCATCTATGAGGTGGGCATTTCCTATTTTGGAAGAACTTACGAAGACGGTAAGAAAATCGGCTGGAAAGACGGGGTCAGAGCCCTCTACTGCATAATAAAATATAATATTTTTCGATAATTTTATTTGCCAATATGGACATCAGCGCTTCGCGCCCGACAGGATGAGCCTACTTTCCATAAACCCTTGTTGTCTCGCGGTAATACGTGTCCTCATCAGCAAGCACCTGCCGAAAAGGGTGTTGCTGCTCCCCGTCAGTGGCACGTGCTGCAGACCGAGGTGGACGATGGAGGAGGGCGGGTGGTGGGCTCCTAGCCCAAGGCCCGAAGCAAGTTGCCGTTTATATGGATCAGCCCTTCGTCCTGCATTCGCCGCAGGGTTCGGTAAAGGGACTCATGCGTGAGGCCGAGTTCGGCGGCCCAGGCCTTTCGAGGCTGCTGCAGGGTTACGCAGCCATCAACCCCTTCAGCGTGGATGTAGTGAGCAATGCGGTCCGCAGCCCTGTGCAGGCTCAGCCGCTCACACTGCGCACGAAGCTTGCGCAGTTCTTGCGACAGCTGCAACAGCCAAGCTGCGCGAAAGTCTGACGAATCGTGCAACGCAGTTCGAAACGCATCCGCTGGAAATTCCAGCAGATCGCTGGGCTCGGAGGCTACGGCGGTGCAGTGGTAAAGCTGGCTGTCCAGGCTGGCTTCTGCCACAAAGCCCTGCCGTGATCGCTGAAGGATGACTTCGCCGCCGTTGCGGCTGAACCGAACGAGGCGCACTTCACCCGTGGTCACCAGGTAAATGCTGCACACAGGATTGCCAGTTTGAAAGACGGCGTGGTGTGCTGCAAATTGCCGCGCCTTTGCCAGTTCGCGCAGGCTTGGGGGCATCAGCCGCATCCATGGCAAATCGGCTCCCGAGCCGGACACACCCACACCTATCGCTTTTTTCATATGACCAAAATCATATCGTTCAGGACGACCTTCTTCGTAGCATGCCCACGGTAATCACAACAACGTGGGCCATGACCATGACAGCAAGAGTTCAGCTACGCAATACAGGCGCCCGGTCACCACAGGGTAGGGGCCACATGCCCGCACTGGTCAAGACGGCGGGGTGCATTGCACTGGCATTGGCTGCCCATCTCGCCACCGCCGAGCCTGCGCCCTATGCCGGCCAGCAAAAACGCGCCATCAAATCGTTGTCTGACCAGGACGTGACAGATCTGTTGCAGGGGCAGGGCATGGGTTTGGCCAAGGCGGCCGAGCTGAACGGCTACCCCGGACCAGCCCACGTTCTGGAGCACGCAGACGCGCTGGCGTTGACCGACCAGCAGAGAACGGCCACAACCGCCTTGCTGCACGCGCACAAGGAGGCCGCGCGAAAGCTCGGAGCGGCCCTGATCGCTTCGGAAGAGGCACTGGATGAGGCGTTCAAAACGGGCACGATCCCCCCCGCAAGGCTATCGGCACTGACCAGCGAAATCGGACAACGCCAGGCGCGCTTGCGCGAAGAGCATTTGCGCACGCACCTTGCGCAAACCGCGCTGCTCCAGAGTGACCAAATCCAGCGGTATTCCGCCCTGCGCGGCTACGCTGCGGGCTCTGAGCCTTCGCCTGCAACACGCCCGGTGCACAAAGGGCACCATTGAGTTCTTGCGACCCGCTCACCGCTGGTGGGTGCGAGGCTCCCCAAGTGTCCTGAGTTGGAAATCCACTTCATAAAAACACCCAGAATCGCCGCCATACTGCGTTGCAAATCCTCACGATAGCTAAGACTACCGCTGTGGCTTGCGCCTTGCCTGGCGACGATTTCGACATCTTTATTTCATCAACGAACCTCCAACTCAGGGCACGAGCTTTCATTCACGTGGTCCTCTCACACTTTCGCCTTCCTTTCACGCCCCCTCCGTACAACCACAGTGGCCGGGGCCCAGCGCAGGCGGCATGATCGGGGCATGAAACTGCTGTTGGTCGAGGACGATTTTGATCTGGCCGGTGCCTTGAGCCGCAGCCTCGTGGCGCGCGGTTTTGAGGTGCTGTGCTGCGCCGACGGCAAGGAGGCCCTGGCGGCGGCGCGGCGCACGGCCTTTGATGTAATCACGCTGGACCTGTCTTTGCCGGGTCTGGACGGGCTGGAGGTGCTGCGGCGCCTGCGCGATGGCGGCAGCACCACGCCCGTGCTGGCGCTCACGGCCCGGGCGGCCGTCACCGACCGCGTGGCAGGGCTGGAGGCTGGGGCGGACGACTATCTGGCCAAGCCGTTTGACCTGGACGAGCTGGTGGCGCGCCTGCGGGCCCTGACACGCCGTGTAGGACGCGACGGGCAGTTGCGCTGTGGTGCGCTCCACCGCGACCCGGCCAGTGGCGCGTTCTACAACGAGGCACTGCCGCTGGAGCTGTCGCAGCGTGAGGCGGAGCTGCTGCGCCTCTTGATGTCGCGCATCGACCGCGTGGTGAGCAAGGAAGAGCTGCGCACGCAGGTGTTTGCCAACACCGATGAGCAGGTGCAGGCCGATGCGGTGGAGGTGGTGGTGCACCGCCTGCGCAAGAAGCTGGTGGGCACCAATGCCGAGATCGTGACCCTGCGCGGCGTGGGCTACCTGCTGTGCGATGCCGACAGCATGGCTGCCCAAAAAGGCGACAAGGTCGACAGGGCCGAGAAGGGCGGGGCGCTCCGGTGAACACGCCTTGGTGGCAGCGCTGGCCCTGGCGCCCGCGCGGAGGATCGCTACAGCGGCTGCTTCTGGTGGGCCTGCTCGTGCCGCTGTGGGCGCTGGTGGCCCTGGTCGCCACGGTGCAGGTGGTGCAGCAGGTACGGCACAACGCAGCCGCGCAGGATGCCGTGCTGCACAGGGCGCTGACAACCTGGCCGACGGTGTTGCAGCCGCAGGCCGGTGCATCCGCCATGGAGCAAGCCCCTGCGGTCTGGTTCCGCGAAAGCAGCCTGGACGGCGAGCGCCTGGCGGGCAGCGCCGACCTGCCGCGTGTACCGCCCTCTGAGCCCGTGCAAGGGCAGGGCAGCGTGCACTTTTACCTGGCGCAGGTGGGCGACCAACTGGTGCGCGTGGCCGCCACGCTGCACCAGCCGGCGGTGGCTGGGGGCGGGCAGGGCGCCGCCCCGCCGGTGGTGCGCCAGGTGGCGCGGCCGTTCAGCGAACGCCTGCCTAGCGTGGCCCGCCTGATGGATGAAGGCGCGGGTTTGCGCCCAGTGGTTCTGCTGGCCCTGGCCATGACGGCGGTGGCGATGGTGCTGGCGCGCGTCGCGTCGGGCTGGCTGCTGCACGCGGATGTGTCGCTCACTCCGCCAACCCAGCCAGGTGCAGGCGGCACCGGCCAGGGCTACGAAGGCCCGTCAGAGCTGGCGCCTGCCGTGCAGCATTTTGGCGAACTGCAGCAAAGCCAGAGCCGATGGATCGAGGAGCAGCGGCGTTTTCTGGCCGACGCTACGCACCAGCTGCGCACCCCCATGGCGGTGCTGCGCACGCAGCTGCAGTCGGCCATTGCGGGCGATGTGCTGGTGGCTGATGCGCTGCAGCAGATGCTGCACACGGTAGACCGCGCCTCGGGCCTGGCCAACCAGCTGCTGAGCCTGAGCAAGGTGGAGCAGCTCCAGCGCATGGGCGAGCTGCCCAGCGTGGATTTGAACGCCATGGCCCGCGAGGCCGTGATGGAGCTGGCGCCACTGATCGCCGCCAAGCGGCTGGACTTTGCGCTGGAAGGCCCCGATACGCTGTGGGCCCCCGGCGACGCGGCGCTGCTGGGCGAGCTCATGCGCAACCTGCTGGCCAACGCCATCCACCACACGCCCGTGCATGGGCGGCTGGGGGTGCTGCTGCGCAACAGCACCGGGCGGCGCGAACTGCTGGTGTGGGACGAAGGCCCTGGCATTGACGACGCCGTGCGGCAAAGGTTGTTCCAGCCGTTTTCGGCAGGGCAGGGCGGGGTGGGGCTGGGGTTGTCGATCTGCCGGCAGATTGCCGAGGCGATGGGCGCCCAGGTCATGCTGTTCAACCGCATGGACGCAGGGCAGGTCATCGGTGTCGATGCCGTTGTTGCCTGGGAAGGTTGAGATGTCCGTGAAGCAGTCATCTGCCGCGCATGGCATCGAGTTCCGGGATGTCAGCAAGCGGTACGGACCATTGCCCAGCGCGCCAATGGTGGTGGACCACATCAGCTTTGTGGTGCCCCGGGGCACGCTCACCACCATCCTGGGGCCATCGGGCTGCGGCAAGACGACCACGCTGCGGATGATTGCCGGGCTCGAGTCACCCACGGCGGGTCGCATCTTCATCGACGGGCAGGACGTTACCACCCTCGGCCCGGCGCAGCGCAATGTGAGCCTGGTGTTCCAGAGCTATGCACTGTTCCCGCACCTGAACGTGATCGACAACGTGTGCTACGGCCTGCACGGGCTGCACCTGCGCCCGCCGCAGGTGCGCGACAAGGCCCGCGCCATGCTCGACACCGTGGGCCTGCAGGGCCTGGACCTGCGCAGGCCCCATGAACTTTCGGGGGGGCAGCAACAGCGCGTGGCCCTGGCCCGGGCGCTGGCGCTGGAGCCCGCCGTGCTGCTGTTTGACGAGCCGCTATCCAACCTGGACGCCCGCTTGCGGCGCGCCATGCGCGAAGAGATCCGCGCCCTGCAGCAACGCCTGCGCTTGACGGTGGTCTATGTGACCCACGACCAGAGCGAAGCCCTGGCGGTCAGCGACCAGATTGTGGTGATGGACAAAGGCACCATCGCCCAGTGCGGCGCGCCCAGCACGCTGTATGAGCAGCCCGCGTCCGAGTTTGTGGCGGGCTTCATGGGCGAGGCAATGCTGTTCGAGGGTCACATCCATGCGCTCAATCCGGCGGATGGGGAAAGCCCGGCGGCTGGCAGCCATGCCCGGCTCGGCCCTTTGCGCGTGCCATCGCCAGCATCCCTCGGCCCCGGCCCGGTCAAGATCGCCGTGCGGCCCGAAGCCTGGGTCATAGGCCCCGCAACCTCCGGCGGGCTGGCCGCCCGGCTGACCAAACGCACCTACCTGGGCAGCGTCATGGAATACACCTTTGCGAGCGCGCTGGGCGAGATCTTTGTGGTTTCGCCCCAGGTGGAGCTGCCGCTGGATGTGGGCGCACCGGTGAGCCTGACGCTGGCAGACCACGGGGTGTCGGTGGTGGCGGGGTGAGATGCCCTATGGCACGGACAATCCACCACGCACCGGCACACCGACTGCCGGGCATGAAATATTCAAGCAAAAATGGGCCCTGGCGCTTGATGGATAAGCGCAAGCAGCTACAAAAACAATAGTGACCAGCGGATGCCAGCGTGGTGACCCGGGCCACAATACGGGCCTCCACCACCGCACGGCCACCGGTTTTTCACCTTGAACTCTCCCGTTTTCACCTCGCTGATCCCCGTCATCCTGTTCATCGCCATCGGCTTTTACGTGGGGCGGCGCGGCTGGATTCGGGCCGCAGCCGTGAAGGACCTGGCCAACCTCGTGTTCATGGTGCTCACGCCCGCGCTGCTGTTTCGCACCATGAGCACGGTGCACATCGAAGACCTCAACTTCGGCCCCGTGGGGATCTACTTTGTGGCGTTTGGCGTGGTGTACACGGCCACGTTGGCGGTGCTGGGCTTTACCAGCCTGGGCGCGGCGCGGGCGCTGGCCAACACCTTCAGCAACACGCTGATGATCGGCGTGCCGCTGGTGGGCCTGGTGTTTGGCGATGCGGGGCTGGTCACGCTGTTCACGCTGATCTCGGTGCACTCGCTCATCCTGCTGACCGCCGCCACCGTGGTGTTTGAACTGGCCGCCGCGCGCGAGCATGCAGGCCGGGAGGGCTCCGCGCAGCAGCCCATGTGGCGCACCGTGCTGCAGGCCGTGCGCAACGGTATCGTGCACCCGGTGCCGCTGCCCATCATTGCGGGCCTGCTGTTTGCGCAGACCGGGCTGGTGGTGCCGCAGGTGGTTGACAAACCCCTGCTGCTGCTGGGCCAGGCGCTGGGGCCGATTGCGCTGCTGCTGGTGGGGGTGACGCTGGCGTTTACCAAGGTCGGCCACCACTTCAAGGCCGCACTGCGCATTGCGCTGGTCAAGTGTGTCGTGCACCCCATCGTGCTGGCCACCCTGGGCTGGGCACTGGGCCTGTCGGGCATGCCGCTGGCGGTGATGATCGTGGCGGCATCGCTGCCGGTGGGGGCCAACGTGTTCCTGTTTGCGCAGCGCTATGCGGTGGCCGAGGATGAGGTGACGGCGAGTGTGGCGGTGTCTACGGCGCTGGCGTTGGTCACGATGCCGGTGGTGATTTTGGCGGTGACGCGGTGGGTGGTGGGCTGAATTTGATGGGCTGATGATCTGCTCGGCGGTTTTCTGCTGCCGCTTGTCGGTCAGGGTACGGCGAGAAATCCGAGCGCCTTCATGACGAACTCGGCGTGGAACTGGAAAACCCCGCCATGACCCGCGTCGGGATAGATGATCAGTTGGCTGTTGGGTAGCCGCCGTGCCAGGTCGTGCGTGTTGATCGTCGGGACCATCCGGTCGTTGTCACCGTTGACAACGAGCACCGGCTGCCTGATTTGGGAGAGATCGGCAGGCGCCTTCTTGCCCCAGGCGCTCAGGGCCTGCAACTGGGCCGCGTAGGCGCTCACGGTGATGTCCTTGTCACGGTTGTCTGTGCGCTCCGAGAGCCGTTTCAGGAAAGCCTTGCCGGCTTCGATGCCGCCGGGCGTGCGGGTGAAGAACAGGAACTGCTTGGGGTCCTGGCCCGTGAAAAAGCCTCGCAAAAGGTCCAGATTGGCCACCCCTGCAACGGAGCTGATGCCCTCGCCCCCAGCTGGGCCGGTGCCAGCGAGAATCATTTTGCGAACCAGATCGGGCTCCTTCAAGGCGATCTCTTGGGCAATCATTCCGCCCATCGAGAAGCCGAACAGATCCACCTGCTGGTAGCCCTTGGCCTTGATGAAAGTGATCGCGTCATCGGCCATCTGCTCCATGGAGTTGGATGGCGAGCCGCTGGATGCACCCACGCCCCGGTTGTCGAACGCGATCACGTGGCGCTGGGCGGCCAGCCCATCCACCACGCGGGGGTCCCAGTTGTCCAGCACCGCCGCCAGATGGACCAGCAGAATCAGCGGCGTCCCGCCGTGGTGCTTGCCCAGTTCGCGGTAGGCAAAGGCCACCCCGCCCGCAGAGATGGACTGGGTGGGCGCAGTGGCCCAGGTTGGCCGCTCTGGGCTGGCTACTAGCGCGGCGCGCATGGTGCCCCCAGACACGGCCTGTTGGGCATGTGATGGAGTGGATGCAAACGGGGCAGCCAACGCAAGCAGTGCCGCTGCCGCTTTTTTCAGGAGGGGGTTCATGGCGGGCTTTCGGTAGGCCAAAGACACGGGGGCGGGTATCGGGGCTTACTCAGCCCATGGGGTGCAGGTAGGTCGGCGTGGGCGCGGTCATGCCGTTTTTGACCAGCATGGTGAGTTCGTCCGCCAGGACTTCATCCAGACCCGCTTCAAGGCCGTCCAGCGCACGCTTGACGATTTTTTCAGGGCTCGACTTGGGTACATCGAAGCCCCGGGTGAGATCGGTGTCCACGTACGCCATGTGCAGGCCGAGCACCTGGGTTTTCTGGGTCAGCAACTCGTTGCGCAGCGCGTTGGTGAGCGACCAGGCGGCAGACTTGCTGGCGGAGTAGGCGGCCAGCTCTCCGCCGTTCACCCAGGAGGCGACCGACAGCACATTCAGCAGGGCACCGCCCCCGTTGTCCTTCAGGATGGGCGCAAACGCCTTGCTCATGCGCAGCACGGAGAAGAAGTTGGTCTCGAAGATGCGGCGTGCGACTTCTTCGCTGTCGTCAGCGAGAAATCCCCCTGGCTGGGCGATGCCCGCGTTGTTGATGAGCAAGGTCACATCCCCGGCCTGGGCGACGGCATTGGCGACTTCGTCGGGCTTCGTCACATCAAGCTTCAGCGCCTGCACACCGGGCAGGGTGACGGAGGCCGGGTCTCGGGCGGCGGCATAGACTTTGCGCGCACCCCGGTTCAAGAGTTCACGTGCAAAGGCCAGCCCAATGCCACGGTTGGCGCCCGTCACGAGGGCTACAGCGTTTTCGATCTTCATAAAAAACTCCAGTTCAAAAATCAAGATTTCGTTGCGCAGGGCAAAGCCAAGCCAGGCGGGCCATGTCTGCCTTGGGCCCTGCTTGGCTTTGCTCTGATTGGCTTTTTGGGTGACTACCGGACCTTGATCACGACCTTGCCTTTGGCGCGGCCGGATTCGACATAGGCCAGTGCGTCGTTGGTGGACTCAAACGAGAAGACCCGGTCCACCACAGGCCGTATCACCCCGGCCTCCACCAGGCGCGTGATCTCGCGCAGCTGGCTCCCATTGGCCCTCATGAAGAGGAACGAATAGCCGACCCGGCGCGCCAACGCCCTGCGCCTGACGCCCGCACTCAGCAGCCGCACGATCAGCTTCAAGAACCAGGGCGCCTTGATCGCGTTTGCGAAATCCGGATCTGGCGGACCGGAAATGGAAATGAGCTTTCCACCGCCCTTGAGCACACGCAGGGATTTTTCGAGGGTCTTGCCGTCCTGGCTGTTCAGTACGACGTCGTAGTCGCGCAATACGTCCTCAAAATCCTGCGTCTTGTAGTCCACCGCGACGTCGGCTCCCAGGGCCTTCACCAGTGCGGCATTGGCCGTGCTGGTGGTCGTGGCCACCGTGGCACCAAGATGCTTGGCCAGCTGGATGGCAAAGGTCCCCACGCCGCCAGAGCCCGCCTGGATAAAGACCTTCTGGCCCTTTTTGATTTGGGCCTTCTCGACCAGCGCCTGCCAAGCCGTCAGCGCCACCAAGGGAAGGGACGCAGCTTCTTCCATGGTGATGTTCTTCGGCTTGAGCGCCAGCGAGGCCTCTTTCACCGGCACAAATTCAGCAAACGTACCGATGCGAAAGTCGTCCGGCCGTGCGTAGACCTCATCACCCACTTTGAACTGCCGCACGCGGGGGCCCACCTGGGTGACCACGCCAGCCACGTCGTGGCCCAAGACGAGGGGCAGTTTGTAAGGCAGGATGAGCTTGAACTCTCCACTGCGTATCTTCGAGTCCAGAAGATTCACACCCGCAGCGTGGACCTGGACCAGGACTTCGTCGTCGCGCAGCTCCGGGGTTGGCAGCTCGGCCAATCGAAGATCCGCTTTTTTGCTGTAGCGATCAATGACAAATGCTTTCATGGTTTTCCTTACTCCTGGCGTATCCAGATTGGTGAACGGCCCACTGGCGACGGTCAAATTGTGTTTATATGATTTCCGTCATATTTCAAATCGAGACAAGGACCGCATCACCTTCGTCAAGTTAGCGCGCGCCAGTTTCGCCAGAGGAGATCTGGCCAGTACGGACAGCATCTGCCGCCTGTGCCCGGATGGCTGCGCGGTCAGCCACGGACTTGTAAGACTCGGCTTTGGAGCCCGAAGGGATCTGGCTTCGGGTCATGGGTACTTGTGCAGCTTCCGCGGCGACTTCAGCCCGCGTGCGGTTGCCCTCAAACTGGGTGGCAAATTGCGCCGGGTCCAACTCAGCAGCCTGTGCGCCGACTGCGGTGAGCGTTGCGACTACTGCGACGGAGAGAAAGCGAGAGAAGGTGTTCATGGTAGATATCTCCTAGGAAATGAGGCTCAGGCGCCTCGGAAAATGCTGAATGCCAGGCTTTTCGGCGAGTCACTCAGCGTGGTTTGCGGTGGAAGGGTTGGTGGTCAAGGCAATCAATGGGACCTTTCAAAGTTCGACTGCGGATAGATCGCATGATGATCATCATATTTTGGTGCAAACAAGAACACCGAAAGAAGTCGGTGATCAAGTCCTCAATAGGCTGATTTGAGAATTTTCCACTTCATTCCAGTTTTAATATGATGATCATCATAATTTAAACCCAAAAAAATGGAAGCTATTTTTTCGACTCTTCGCCACTGGAGCGGGCGTACTTGAAAGCAGCTTTGCTGAGCCTTCCAGCCAGCGAAGGATCGTCTACGGCGCGCGCCAGGGAAACGGCTCCCACCATGGTGGCAACCAGAAAAAGTGCTCGCTCGTGGGCTTCTGGTGTTCCCCAGGTGGGCAACTGTCGTGCGATCACATCCACCATTTCTTTCATTCGCCGGGTGGCTGCACGCCGCACCTCGGGGGCTTGGCGGGCCAGCTCCGAACTGAGGGCTGCCATAGGGCAACCAACATCCGGATTGTTGATATGCTGTTCCGACAAATAGGCCCCCAACATGGCCTCCAGCGCTTGATCGGCTGGAACCGACGCAGCTGCAGACTCGGCGAGCCCAACGGTTTCTGCGCCCGCTCTGTCTGTGGCTTCCGCAAGCATCGCCTCCCGAGAAGGGAAGTGGGAATAGAAGCCACCATGCGTGAGGCCTGCGTCCTTCATGATGTCCGCAACGCCCGCTCCGCTGAATCCATTGCGCCTGATGGCACGCGCCGCCGCCGCCACGATGCGCTCATGGCTTAGCTCTTTGCGTGATGGGGCTGCGTTCTTCATGCCCTCACTGTATCACGAATTATGATGACCATCATAATTTTTATCCGCCAAAGGCTTTTCCAAGTCGCAGGCTCTTGAGGACAAGAGATGCTCATGGCGCCGCGACGTGAAGAAAAGATACGACGAAGTGGCTTGGGCTCAGGCGTCTTGGGGGTCGTGGCACGCCACGCAGAGCTTGTTCCCATCCGGATCTCGGAAATACGCGCCGTAGTAGTTGGCGTGGTACTGCGGCCTCAGGCCAGGTGGCCCTTCACAATGCCCGCCGTTTGCCAGGGCCGCAGCGTGCACTGCATCCACCTGCGCGCGGGTGCTGGCAGCAAAGGCGGTCATCTGGCCGTTGCCCGGTGCGTGTTCGCCTTCAAAAGGACGACCGATGATAAAAAGAGGGCGCGGGTTGGGGTGGCTTTGCCATCCGGCCCAAGGGTGGGCGGTATCCACAAAACGCGGCGCGATGCCCAGCGCTGCCATCACGGGCTGGTAGAACGCCAGCGCGCGGTCGAAGTCGGTGACGCCGATGAAGATGTGCGAGAACATGGTGCGGTCCTGGGGCGGTGCTCTGCGCGGTTGCGCAGTGAGAATCTGACGGTCTGAGCTCTGCCATCGTTGTGGCTGCCTGACTGACTATGCGCTGCCGTAGAGCATAGACACTTTCTCCTTCTGTGCTTGTGATGAAATTTGTAGAAGCAGGGTGGTTGGTAGCGCGACCGAGGGGTGAACTGCGAAGTGCTTGCAGAAGTGCATCACTTCCTCCAATGAGTCGTTTTCATGCCAAGAGGTGAGGACAAAGCTCTCTTCCGGTATTTCTTCAAAAGCAAACTGCTCAATGTTTGCCCAGTCCACCGAGTCATCCCAAGAGCTGCAATCAAGACCCCAGGCCATCATGTACAGGCAGCCGGACCGCACCAACCAGTCGCTCACTGCTTTCTGCCAAACAGTAGTCACTTCTGACTCGATCATGACCAGTACCCGAAAGCGCTCTAGCGAAAGTGGAGGTAATTCGGAACCGGGTGTGAGATGCAGATAAACGACTTCTGGCGTGAATGCTGGCGTCGGGCACATGCAACGTTTACCAGGGTTGTAGCGTTGGCGATCAGGGCGCCAGCCGCTCACGCATCCATTCGCCGCCATCCTGCCGGTACCGCAACCGGTCATGTAACCGGCTTTTGCGCCCCTGCCAGAATTCCCACTGATCAGGCTTGAGGCGATACCCACCCCAGTGCGGCGGGCGGGGCGGCTTCAGCATGAACTGCGCGCCGTACTTGGCGGCGTTGGCTACCAGCACGCCCCGGCCAGAAATGACCTGGCTTTGCGGACTGGCCCAGGCGCCGATGCGGGAATCCAGCGGGCGGCTGGCAAAGTATTCGTCGCTTTCTTCGTCACTGACCTTTTCCACCACGCCCTCGATGCGCACCACACGTTCCAGCTCTACCCAGTGGAACTGCAGGGCTGCGTAGGGGTTACCAGCAATCTGGCGGCCCTTGCGGCTGTCGTAGTTGGTAAACCAGACGATGCCACGCTCGTCATAGCCCTTGATCAGCACGATGCGGGTGCTGGGGCGCAGGTCGCTGCCCACGGTGGCCAGGGTCATGGCGTTGGGCTCGGGCACTTCGGCACTGATGGCTTCTTTGAGCCACTGGTCAAACTGCTGCAGGGGGGCGGCGTGCGAGGCGTCTTCGTTGAGTTCGGCGCGCTCGTAGCTCTTGCGAAGGTCGGCGATGGAGGTGGTCATGGGCCAATTGTGCATGCGAGGGCAGGACGGTTGCCAGCCACGGCGGGCACGCTCTAAAGAGGGCGACGGCCGGGCGGGATCTGGGTAACGTGGGGTCTTCGGTGGCCCCGGTTGTCGTCGAATAACTATTCGCTTATATTGCCCCCCGATGAAGCCCAAAGACGACGAAAAGCAGCGCGCCATTGCCCAGGCCACCTTCGAGCTGGTGGCCCAGACGGGCCTGAGCGGCCTGACCCTGGCCGATATCGCCCGCGCGGCGGGCATTGCCACCAGCACGCTGTATGTGTACTACCCGTCCAAGGATGAACTCATCAGCCAGCTTTACCAGGATGCCAAGACGGTCACGGCAGCCCGCATCATGGAGGGCATCGCGCCCGGCATGCCCTACCGCGCCCGCGTGCGGCGCGCCTGGGGCAACTTGCTGCGCCACCGGCTGGACCAGTATGCCGAGGTGGTGTTCCAGGAGCAGTACTACAACTCGCCCTGGTTCACCGAGGGCAACCGCGAATTCTCGACCCGTTTGATGGCCGGTTTTTTTGCGTTGATGGAAGAAGGCCAGCAGCAAGAGATCCTGAAGGCAGTGCCCATCCCGCTGCTCACGGCCAGTCTGGTGGGATCGGTGCGAGAGACGGGCAACCTGATCCGCACCAAGGTGCTGCCCGATGAGGAGGCCGTGCACCAGATGGCTTTTGGGCTGTGCTGGGACGCACTGAAGGCCTGAGCAGGAGATTGCGATGAATTTGTCTACCTGAGGTTGATCTTTTAATCGAATTTATATTCTCTTAAAAATGCCACTCACCACGCTCCAACCGTTTCATGGCCGATGGCGTCGCTGACACCATCCCGCTCTGTTCAACCGCCTCCCACCGCACAACAACACCTTCCCGACGGAGAACCCCACGATGCCCACCCTCAACATCAATGGCAAAGATACGGCTGTGGATGCCGATGAATCCACCCCCATCCTCTGGGCCCTGCGCGACACACTGGGCATGACCGGCACCAAGTTTGGCTGTGGCCAGGCTCTGTGCGGGGCTTGCACGGTGCATCTGAACGGTGCGCCCATTCGTTCGTGCATCACGCCCATTTCGGCGGCGGCAGGCCAGAAGATCACCACCATCGAGGCGGTGACCACCAGTGACAAGGTGGGCAAGGCCGTGCACGCCGCCTGGGTCAAGCACGACGTGGCCCAGTGTGGCTACTGCCAAAGCGGCCAGATCATGAGCGCCACCGCACTGCTGCAGGGCAAGAAAAAACCCACCGACGCCGACATTGACGCTGCCATGGCGGGCAATGTGTGCCGCTGCGGCACCTACGTGCGCATCCGCGCGGCCATCCATGACGCTGCCAAGACTCTGGCCTAAGAACACCGAGCAGGAGAACACTATGCATTTCGACGCTCAAACCGCCCGCGCCCACATGCCAAAAGGCCTGGTAGCGCTTATGAATCAGGCGCAAGGCGCTATCAATACAGAAGCAGACGCAGCCTCCCACGAAGGCGTGGCGCGCCGCACGTTCCTCAAGGTGTCTGCGGCATCCGGTTTTGCGCTGGGTGCGTTTCCGCTGGTGGCCAGCGCGCAGGGCGTCGGGGCAGCGGCCGCAGGCCTCAAGCCGTTCGAGCAGCCTTCAGCCTTTGTCCGCATCGACGCCGATGGCACGGTCACCGTCACCATCAACCGCCTGGACTTTGGCCAGGGCGTGCAGACCGGCCTGCCCATGATCCTGGCCGAAGAGCTGGATGCCGACTGGAGCAAGGTGCGCAGCGTGCACGGCGATGCCAACCAGGCCTATGCCGACCCGATGATGGGCATGCACCTCACGGGTGGCTCCAACTCCATCAAAAACTCCTACACCCAGTACCGCGAACTGGGCGCGCGCACCCGAGCCATGTTGGTCTCGGCCGCTGCCGCGCAGTGGGGCGTGGATGCCTCGGCACTGCGCACCAGCAACGGCTTCGTTGTCGGCCCCGGGGGCAAGAAGCTGGGCTACGGCGCACTGGCCGAAGCGGCCATGAAGCAGCCCGTGCCTGAAAAGGTCACCTTGAAGGACCCCAAGCAGTTCCGTCTTATCGGCAAGCCCACGGGCCGGCTCGACGCCAAGGCCAAGTCGAGCGGCCAGCAGGACTACGGCATTGACGTGCGCCTGCCCGGCATGCTCACGGCCGTGGTGGCGCGCCCACCCGTGTTCGGCGCCAAGCTGAAGTCGCTGGACGACAGTGCCGCCAAAGCCATCAAGGGCGTGAAGGCCGTGCTGCGCGTGCCCACCGACCGGGGCGGCGAGGGCGTGGCCATCGTGGCCGATGGTTACTGGCCCGCCAAGCAGGGCCGTGATGCGCTGAAGGTGGAATGGGACACCAGCGCGGTGGGCAAGCCCGACACCACGGCACTGCTGGCGCAGTACCGCGAGCTGGCCACCAAGCCCGGCAACGTGGCCATGCAGGCCGACATGGCGCAGCTGGCTGGCGCTGCGCACAAGATCAGCGCCGAGTTCGTCTTCCCCTACCTGGCGCACGCCCCCATGGAGCCGCTCAACTGCACGGTGAAGCTCGATGGTGACAAGGCCGAACTCTGGATGGGCACCCAGATGCCCGGCCTGGACGCCATGGCCGCCGCCAAGACGCTGGGCCTGCAGCCGCAAAACGTGAAGGTGAACACCCAGATGGCCGGTGGCGGCTTTGGCCGCCGTGCCATCCCCACCAGTGACTACGTGGTGGAGGCCTGCGGCGTGGCCAAGGCAGCGCGCACGGCGGGCATCACCGCGCCGGTGCGCACGCTGTGGAGCCGCGAAGACGACATCAAGGGCGGCTACTACCGCCCCATGCACGTGCACCGCGCCGAGATCGGGTTCGACGCACAAGGCAAGATCCTGGCGTGGGACCACACCATCGTCGGCCAATCCATCACCAAGGGCTCGCCGTTCGAGGCCTTCATGGTCAAGAACGGCATTGATGCCACGGCCGTGGAGGGCATGAAGGAGCCGTACAACGTGCCCATGAAACTGTCGGTGCACCACCCTGATGTGAATGTGCCGGTGCTGTGGTGGCGCAGCGTGGGCTCCACCCACACGGCCTACGTGATGGAAACCCTCATCGACGAAGTGGCGCGCACCACCAAGCAAGACCCTGTGGCCTACCGTATGGCCCTGATGGGCGACAAACACCCGCGTCACAAGGCCGCATTGCAACTGGCCGTGGCCCAGTCGGGCTATGGCAAGAAGAAGCTGGCTGCTGGCCGCGCCTGGGGCGTGGCGGTGCACGAGTCGTTCGAGTCGGTGGTGGCCTATGTGGTCGAGGCGTCCGTCAAGGACGGCACACCCAAGCTGCACAGCATCACGGCCGGCGTGCATTGCAATCTGGTGGTCAACCCCAAAAGCGTGGAAGCCCAGGTGCAGGGCGCGGCTCTGATGGGCCTGTCGATGTGCCTGCCCGGCGGCGCCATCACGCTGAAGGATGGCGTAGTGGAGCAGAGCAATTTTGGCGACTTTGCCGTGCCGCGCATCACCGACATGCCCCAGGTGACGGTGCACATTGTGCCGAGCGCTGATCCACCGAAGGGCATGGGCGAGCCTGGGTTGCCTCCGCTGGCACCTGCGTTTGCGAATGCCATTGCCCAACTAACGGGCAAAACGCCACGCGAGCTGCCGTTCAAGCTGGCTTGAGTGCGGCGTGCATCTGGGGTGCGGGCGCTTCACCCCCAGGTGCTGTTGATGCAGCGGCCATCTTGACCAGCTCCAGAAACGCCCGCAGGGTGGCCGTGGGCTGCCTGCGGCTGGGGTAGTACAGGTAGAAGCCCGGGATGGGTGGGCACCAGTCGTCCAGCACGCTCACCAGCGCGCCGCTGGCCAGGGCCTCGCGGGCGTAGGGTTCGTACAGGTACGCAAACCCCACGCCCGCCAAGGCCGCCTGCAGGATGAGCGGCATGTCGCCCACGGTCAGGCGGCCTTGCACATCCACCGCGATCTTTTCGCCGGCCTTTTCAAACTCCCACGCATAGCGCGCTCCGCTCGGAAAGCGGATGCGCACGCAGGGCATCTGCATCAGATCGCGCGGATTGCGCGGCGCACCCACCCCCGCGATCAGGGCAGGGGACGCCACCACCATCAGCTGCTGCTGCGGCCCCAATGGCAGGGCCACCATGTCCTGCTGCAGGCGTTCTCCGTAGCGGACGCCTGCGTCAAAGCCACCTTCGACAATGTCGACCAACCCGTCGTCCAGCACCAACTCGACCTCGGCCTGCGGGTGCTGCGCCAGAAACTGTGCAACCAGCGGTCCCAGCACCAAATCGCCCGCCGAGCGCGGTGCATTGATGCGCAGCAGGCCCTGCGGGGTGTCGCGAAACACGTTGATGCCGTCGATGGCCGCAGCAATATCCTGCAAGGCGGGCCCGACACGATCGAGCAACTGGCGCCCGGCTGGCGTCAGCGCCACGCTGCGCGTAGTGCGGCTGAACATGCGAACACCCAGCCGCTCCTCCAGCGAACGCACGGCATGGCTGATGGCCGAGGCCGACAGGCCCAGCTCTTGCGCGGCGGCCCGAAAGCTCAGGTGGCGCGCGATGGTGCTCAGGAGTTTGAGATCTGCAAGGTCCAGGCTCATTGTTGAAATCAGTTCATTGATGTGTGCATTTTCAGGCCATTTATATATTCCATTTTCAACAATAAGCTTCCCGCTGATTTGCTACACCACAGGAGAGAACATGCAAAACAGCGAGTGGAATCTGGCCGGAAAAACTTATCTGGTGAGCGGAGCGTCTTCGGGCATTGGTGCCGAAACCGCCGTGGCGCTTGGGCGCCACAAAGCCAATGTGGTGCTGGCCGCGCGCCGCACGGCCGAATGCGAAGCGGTGGCCGAGCGGGTGCGTGCCGCCGGTGGACAGGCCTGGGTGATGGCCCTGGATGTGACCGATGAGGCCAGCGTACAGCGCAGTGTCGAGGCCACAGTGCAGCACTTTGGCCGCCTGGACGGCGCCTTCAACAACGCAGGCGCCCTGGGGGTCGCAGGCCCTTTGCACACACTGAATGCAGCGGATGTGCAGGCGGTGTTGCAGGCCAACACGTTGGGCATCTTCTATGCAATGAAGCACCAGATTGCCGCGATGCTGAAGACGGGTGGCGGCGCCATCGTGAACAACCTGTCCATCTCGTCCCAGGTGGGGTTCAATGGCATCAGCGCCTATACCGCCAGCAAACACGCGGCCCTGGGCCTCACGCGCAATGCGGCGATGGAGTATTTTCAGCAAGGCATCCGCGTGAACGCCGTTAGTCCGGGGCCCACCGTCACTCCCATGGCACTGGCCGCCTTTGGCAACGAGGATGCGATGCGCAACACACTGCAAGCCTCGGTGTCGGGCCGCCCTGCAGCCCCGGCCGAGATGGCGGGGCCGGTGCTGTTTTTGCTGTCGGATGCAGCCAGCTTTGTGAGCGGGCACAACCTGGTGGTGGATGGCGGGTATACGCTGGCTTGAGTCCCGTCGCAGTGCGGCGGACGGCCTAGAATCTCGCCCGCTGTGCGCCGCACGGTTCATTGTCCAACGCAGGTCCTATCTCCATGTCTCTCGATCCCTCGTCTCCCGTGGTCCTGGTGCTGGCCTCCGGCCGGGGCGATCGGTTTGTGGCATCGGGCGGGCAGGTGCACAAGCTGCGCGCATTGCTGGCGGGGGTACCGGTGCTGGAGCACACGCTGGCCGCCGTGCGCGCCAGTGGGCTGGCCTGGCACCTGGAGGATGTGGGCCATCCGGGCATGGGCGATTCGATTGCGGCGGCGGTGCGGGCCGCGTCCCAAGCGGCGGGCTGGCTGGTGTTGCCGGGAGATCTGCCTCTGGTGCGGCCTGACACCCTGCAAATGCTGGCACAGGCCGTGGCGAAGAGGGCGGTGACGGTACCGTTCTTTCACGGCGAGCGCGGCCACCCCGTGGGATTTGCTGCGCAGTGCTTGCCGGATCTGCTGGCCCTGTCGGGCGAGCAAGGTGCCGCCCGCGTGGTGCGCAAGTTTGCTCAGCAAGGGCAGGTGCAAAACCTGGCGGTGGAGGACGAGGGCACGGTGACGGACATTGACACCGTGCAGGATCTGGCGCGCGCCGAACGCCTCCTTGCCAGCCGTCCAACTGCTTGAGCTGCCAAAAAGCAAACCCGCGGGCCATCTCTGGCGGGCGGGTTGCGGGGGAGGGGCGGTTCAGGCCCAGGAGCCCGTAGCAGCCTCTTGTTTGTTACTTGGCGGCAATGACCGCACAGGCCAGACGGGGACCGGCGTTGCCGGTGGGCTGGGTCTTGTAGTCGTCCGGGTCGCGGTGCACGATGAGGCCCTTGCCGACGATGTCGTTGGCGGTGCTGCCCACGCGGATCGTGCGCGATTCAAAGTTGAACGTGGCCACACCGTTGGCATCGGCCTTGAGGCTGGGCAGATCGCCGGTGTGGTGGTCGCCCATGCCATGGTGGCCGTGCGACTTGCCGCCGGGGTTGAAGTGGCCGCCGGTGCTCATGCCGTCGCCGCTACTGCAGTCGCCTTTTTCATGCACATGAAAGCCGTGCTCGGCATTGGGCTTGAGGCCGGTGATGGAGCCAGACACCTTCACCACGTCGCCCGACTGCACGAATGTGACCGTGCCAGCGGTGGTGTTGCCGCGCGTGGGTTCGAGTTTGGCGGTGGCGCTGGGCCCTGAGGTATAGGCTGCACAGCCCGCCAAGGCCAGCGCCGTAACGGATGACAGGACAAAAGCGAAACGGATCTTCATGACTCAACTCCTTAGAACAATGAAACCACCCGGTATTTAACCTGGCACCGAGGCGCAGTCTCCCCGTCGGGCCCATGCGCGTCCAGCAAAGATGTGCACTATGCCTCTTTTTGGGCCAGCGCAATCAAACGGGCCAGGGCCCGGTCATGGATGCCGTGCCTGCGCAGCTCGTCATACGTGGCCTGGGCGTAGTCCCGCGTGGTGCCATAGCGCCCACAGGCCTGCTCAAAAATACGGCAGTACTCGTGGTCGGGCAGCTCGCCCGTGTGGTTGGGGCTTTTGCGCGACAGGGTGAAGGCCAGCGCGCGCACCGGGCCGTGCGGGGTGTGGCAGGTGAGCCAGCGCGGGTCGTACACGGCGGTGATCATCTCTCGCTGCCACAGGTTGATCATGACCTGCCGCGCATGCGCCTTGTCCACACGGAACACCATGCCCCGGCAACTGCCGCCCGACAACATGCCGAACACCAGGCCCGGGCATTCGGGCGTGCCCCGGTTGATGCGGCTCCACATCTTGAGTGCCCGGTGCCAGCCATGCACCTTGGCCGGGCGGCGCTCGGCATAGTCGAAGTCCGGGCGCCAGATGAGCGAGCCGTAGCCAAAGATCCACAGGTCTTCGTGACCACCCCATTCGTTCAGGGCGCGCTCCAGCATGGGGGCCGGATCTCGCAGCGGGGCGGGCAGTTTCGTCATGGGTTCACTCTACAATCGAAAGCTTTGCTTTAACGCTCTGGGGACTTGTGTTTACGGGTTTCGCTACGGCCCCAGCATCCATTCTTTTTCTTAATCACTGCAGGAATCTCCAATGTCTAGTTCTGACGACGATAGCCAACAACGTTTTGCCCTGGGTTTCCTGTTCGCACTCATTGCGCTGGTGATCTCGGTGGTGGTCGGCACCGTGGTGGTCAAGCGCGTGGGCGCTTCGGGTGCCGCCAAGCCTGCTGCAACGGCCGTTGCAAGCAGCGCGCCAACTGCAACAGCGGCCGCAGTCGCTGACGACGCCGCCAGCGTGCGGGTTGAAAACGGCGTGGTGAAGTTCTACTTTGCCACTGCCAAGGCCGAGCTGGCGGCTGGCGCCAACGAAGCCCTGGCCGACGTGGTCAAGGGTGTGGCCGAGGGCAAGAAGGCTGTGATCTCCGGCTTCCACGACGCCACGGGTGACGCAACCCTGAACGCCGAGTTGGCCAAGCAACGTGCCTTTGCAGTGCGCGATGCGCTCAAGGCCCTGGGCGTGGCGGAAGACAAGATCGAGCTGAAGAAGCCTGAAGAAACCACCGCCACCGGCAGCAATGCCGAAGCGCGCCGCGTGGAAGTGGCACTGGGCGCTTGATGCCTGCGTAGCGACCTGCAGCGGGTCGCTCCATAAAAAAACCCGGCAGTGCCGGGTTTTTTATTGAGTCAAATTTGCCTCTAGCGCTTATCTATCATGCGCTAGTAGCTATACATTTGATAGTGCTGGTTAACGCAAGCCTGCGCCACCAGCCCCCTCGGTGCGCTGGATCAATTCAATCTTGTAGCTGATTGCTGCTATCTTCTTCATTTTTGAAAGCCATATAAATCAATAACTTATTTATTCCATAGAGGCTGAGAGACGCCTCGGAAGTACCAGAAGACGCCACAAAATGGCGGCTGAAACTCGATCAGATCATGCGATGATCCATCTCGTTGACACGATGGAGATGTGGAATGGCAAAACCCAGACTGAAGCCATCCGGGAAGTGGGAAATAGGGCTGAGGCACCCATCGCTTCCGAACGGGCGCAAGTACTTCACCTTCGACACCGAGGCTGAGGCCATTGCCTACGGGCAGCAGTGGAAGCTGATGAAGCACGCGGACATCCAGCCTCCGGCAGAGCTGACCACCCCCGCGTCCCCTGGCGACGGTGTGCGCTTGGTGCGCATTCTTGGTGAGTGGTCGGACAGTGGCTTCGCGGCCCCTTCGCAAATTCTCACGCTCTCGACGCTGACGCGCGAGGTGGGTTCGGTGCGGTTCTTGGACGCCAATTACAAATGGCTGACCGGCTATCTCCGTTCCCTGAAGGTGGAGAAGAACCTGTCCCCTTCATCCATCAAGCACCGCATTCAGGCGCTGAGCCGGGCCATTGACGAGTACCTGCGGCACAACGTGAGCGTCAAGATCAGCAACCCGGTGAAGCTGCTGCCCAAGGGCTACTCGACTTACACCGACGTCGATGCTCAGATGGCAAAAGCCAAGGGAGGCAAGGTGAAAGTGAACGTGGCGCGCGACAGGCGCCTGTTGCCAGGAGAGCACGAGAAGATCGTGGCGGTGCTGTCGGGCTATGAGCGGCCGGATCGCTCGCGCGGTCTCGAACTCAAGGGCGGCGATGCGCTACTGACCTTGTACCTGCTGATCCTGAACACGGGCCTGCGGCTCAGGGAGGCCTACACCCTGACAAGAGGCCAGATTGACATGCAGAACAAGGTGATCCACGCCAAGGAGACCAAGCAGTGGCGTGGGAAGATTTCTTATCGGGATGTGCCGATGCGCCCCGAAGTGCACCAGGCATTGATCTCGTACTTTGCATCGCGGCCGCCGTTCGAACCCAATGCGCACATCTTCCCGTTTCTCCACGAAGAAGGGATCGAGGAAGGGAAGAAGGGCTTGGTGCGTACCAGTCAACGGCTGTCATTCCGTTTCAGGATTGCTTTCGAATACATGGACATCGTTGGCCTTCATGAACACGACCTGAGACACGAAGCGACGTGCCGATGGCTGGAGTTGAAAGACAAAGACGGGCGCGACATGTTCCGTCTGGAGGAGCTGAACAAGATCATGGGATGGAAGCCGGGTTCGGTGATGGCTCAACGATATGCCAGCTTCAGGGGAGTGGACCTTGCGCAAAGGCTTTGGCCGGCACCGGAAGCGGTGGCGGCGTCTGCCGCCGTGGCCTGATCGGTATGTCCAGGCGTGGGACCGATTTTCGCGCGTTGATGTCCTGGCGCCGCTCTTCCGCCTCTTTCCGGGCGCGCTCTGCAATGTAGGCCAGCAGGTCGGCTTTCACGTAGATCCAGCCGCGACCGAATTTCATCCCCGGCAGCTCGCCGCTACGGGTCAGTTCCTCTATTCGCTGCTCGGTGCAGTGAAGGAGTTCAGCGCACTGTTCTGCGTTGATCGTTTCGGCGGTCATGCTGCACCGCCTTTCTGATGTTGCTCGCAGCTCTCGCGCGCATCGAAAGTCACACAGCGTTTGTCCACCCGAGTCTCATCTTCGATTTGGCGGCGCACATCGTTTCCGCTATGACAGGTGACTACGCCGTCAGGCTTGATATGCCCCCACAGGGCTGGATTACACATGGAGTCCTCCCGACATGGCTGCCGTGGCCTCAAACGCTTCCACCATGTGGTTCAGTCATTCAATTGCCTCGCCAGCATCAGACGACTTGTCCGACGCTAATGGAGTCTTGCGTTTGGCACCCACTCGCCTGAATCCGCGGTCCCTGGCCATGAAAGCCTCCAGCATGTGCGGGATCAACATCGGCGCATCGACTGCCTCGCCATAGGTCTGTGCGTGCAGCGCGGCATAGCGATCCAGTTCAGCCTTCAAAGTGATCGAACACGAGAAGGTTAGCTTGACGCTTTCGCTCTTGGGCAGTGGCCCCAGGCGAAGTTGACGGCTTGTGCTCATCGAGGCGCTCCTCGGACGAAGAGCAAGGGCTGGTATGGACGCAGGACCAGGTCGCGATTCACGATGACACGCATGGGAAGTCCCGGCCGCGCGGTCAGTGTCGGCTGGATGTTCAGGTTGCGGCGGGTCACCTCCTGGCCGATCTGATTCACGCTGTCCTGTAGGCTGTCGCGGCCAGCGATCACGATGCGGTTGTCGTCCTGCCTGCTCTCTGGCGCGGCCAGCTCAGCGCCAATGCCGAGCAGAGAAGTCAGTGCGGCACCTGCGAACACCCGATCCCAGTGCCAGTCCACGCCGTCTTCGAGGCCGGCTCTACCAGCAGGGTCGGAGCCCACCAGGTTGTCCAGCGTCAGCGAGGACGTGTCGGGCAGGATGACCCGGTTCCACACCACTTGGACACGACTCTGACCAAAGCTCAACTGGCTGTTGTAGCGGCCAAGGATGCGCGAGCCCTGGGGAATCAACAGGTGCTTGCCGCTGGCAGTGTCGTACACCGGTTCGGTGACCGTGGCGATCACGTCGCCGGGTAGGTCGGACTGAATGCCGGTTACCAAGGCTCCGGCGATCACCGTGCCCGCCATCACCTGGTACGGCGAGGCGGGCAGTTGCAGAGATCCGGAATTGCGTGTTTCCGTGGAAACGGATTTCTGGAAAGACTCTTTCTGGTCTTGTCGGTTTTGTGCAGTCGTGGCGTAGGCACTGCCACCCTGCGCTGGCGTGGACGTCGGGCCAGCCGCCATCGGGTCGAAGCCCGCGAGACTGCTCGACGTCGCGCCGATAGTGCCAGGCGCTGCACCGGTTGGTGAAGCGGCGGCAGCGCGCTGCCCTCCACTGCGAAAGAACACCGACGCCGCAGCGGCCTGCTCAGCTTCCTTGCGCCGGGCATCGCGCTCTGATGCAGCCGGGTCATGTCCCGGTGGCGAATAGCTCGGCACAACTGGCTGTTGCGACTTGACGATCGCCGGACCCAGATCACCGGGCAAGGGCGGCCCAAGTTCGGGCACGGCAGCGGGTAGCGGCGGCGGCAGTTTCGAATAGTCGGCGGGCAACTTCCCAAGTCCTTCGGAGCGCGACACCCGATCCACGTTGAACAGTTCAGCGGGATCGTTCACCTCGCGGCGCGTCTTTGGCTGAAGGGACCACACAGTCGCACCCAGTACCCCCAAGGCCAGCAGGCCTGCCAGCAACGCGAGGCTGCGGCGATTCAGGCGGGTCACCGGTTGCGGCTGCGCCCGCAAGGCAACTGACTCAGGCGACACCTTGGCCGCTGCGGGTCGGCCGCTGGCGCCCGATGGGGTGGAGTCGTTCGTGGTCATGCTCAGTCCTTTCGAGTGGTGGGCGGGACACCGTCCGTGCGCTCAATACGGACCACGTCACCCTTGTCGGCGCCCAGCCGCAACTCGGCCGCGCCGAACAGGCGATCGACGATGTAGTAGGGCGACCGAAAGCGGTAGTTCACCAACTGGACATCACCTTGTGCACCGATGACGAACAGCGGCGGCAGCTCGCCCTGCGCGATGCCAGCCGGGAACTGGATGTAGACCTTCTCGCCATCGTCAAAGGCTCGCAGCGGCTTCCAGGGCGGCGTGCTGCCGCTGATCGCGTAGCGGAAACGGATGCGCTCCAGCGACAGCCCTGCGTCCACCGGCGCTGCGGTCTGGGCTGCATGGGCCTGCCGCTGTAAAGCCAGCATGCGGTCCTTGGGGTAGTCCCAGGACACCGATGCCATCCAGGCCTTTTCGGTGGAAGTCAGCTCGATCAGGTAGGTGCGGCGGTTGGTGGTGATGACCAGGTTGGTCTTCAGACCCGTGCGCACCGGCTTGACCAGCACGTTCACGCGCAGCGCGTCGCCCGAGCCGCTGGACGTGTCGCCCACGACCCAGCGCACCGTGTCGCCGGCCGCGACAGTGACCAGCTCTTCGCCCACCTGCAGCGAGATCACCGTCACGCGGCCCGGCGCGGCGTAGACTTGGTACAGCGCGCCGTCGGTATAGGGCCAGACCTGGATGGCGTTGACGTAGCCTTCCCGCGTGGGTGCCACCCGGGCTTCTGCGTTGGCACGCGACACCCGCAGCCGCTCGTCGGCCGGTTCGGGTGCTGTCGGTTTGTCCAGCGCCTCCGGCAACGGCTTCATCTGGGCGGGCATCGGCAGCACCTGCGGCACGGCGACCACTTCCACCGGCTGAGGTGGCTCGGGCAGCGGCTGGGCCATCACCGGCTCGTCCAGCGGGATCACGGGCGGCGGCACGCCCTGCGATGCACACCCTGCCAGGGCGGTCGCAAGGGCAAGGGAGACCACAACGTGGCGCGCATTGGTATTCAGGGTTTTCATGGCTTGGCTCCTTCGTTCGCATCCAGCTCGCGGCTCCAGGACAGGCCGTTGACGTAGATGCCCAGGGGGTTCTTGCGCAGGCGCTGCTCGGTGCGCGGCGTCTGCAGCACGGTGGAGACCACGGCGGTCCAGCGCTCGGTGCCGGACGGCGCGCCGTTCACGTAACGCTGTTCGGTCCAGCGCACGTTGAACGAGGCGTCACTGGCGCGGACCACGCTGGTGATCTGCACCGTCACCGACTCCTTGCCCACCCGCACGAACGGATCGTTGGTGCGGGCGTACTCGTTGAGCACGGCGGCTCCGCGGTGGGTCGTGTAGTCGTAGGCGTCCAACCAGTTCTGACGCACGACGATCGGGTCGATAGACAGCGAACGCACCAGCGTCACGAAGCGGGCGAGGTGGTGCGCAATCTGCGCATCGCCGGGACGGTAGGGCGAGGCGGCTTCGCCCACGGTTCGCACCTGGCCGGCCTGGTCCACCTCCACCACGTAGGGCGTGACGATGGACTGCGCAGAGCGCCAGACCAGGCCACCGGCCATCATCAGCGCCAGCGACAGGCAACCGAAGGCCATGAGACGCCAGTTCCGTGCCTGCACGCGGGCCGAGCCGATGCGTTCGTCCCAGGCCTGCGCGGCCGATTGGTAGGGGGTGGCAGGCTGCGGCGTGTCGGCGTAGCGCACCTGCGGTCGTTTGAATCGCATGCGGGGTTCTCCTCAAGAATCCGAATCACGAAGGCTGGGGCCACTGCCCGAGCCACCGCCATCGCCCGCGCGCAGGGTGTGCGCGGCCGTCGTGGCGGCGTGCCCGATCTGCTGGCGCCGGCGCATGCGCTGCGCCCAGGCCGGCTCGTTGGCGGATGCCGAGGTGGATGTGCTCGACGTGGCTGATTCGGCACCCGATGCAGCAGCAGGCGCAGCGGCCTCCGCCACAAAACCCGACACCTTGTCTTTCACGGCCTGGGCGTTGTCGGCCAGCTTCTGACCCACGGCGCTGGCCCCCATGCGAGCCACATTGGCCATGCCCGCGCCAGCGGCGCGCAGCGGCCCGCCCGAGGACGCGGCAGCGCCTGCCTCGTAGGCCGACCTCGCACCTGCCGCAAGGCCGCTGGCCGATCTTGCCGCCGATGCGCCACCGCCAATCGCGGCGCGTGCCGCGCCCGGTGCCATGCGCGCACCGGCGGCCACGGCCGCACCGGCACCGGCCACGGCAGCGCCTCCTGCAACCGCCAGACCCGTGGCACCCAGCGCGGTGCCAGCCGCCGCACCCGCACCCAGTTGCGGCGCGCCGGACACCAGGCCGGTCGCGATACCGGGTCCGAAGATGCCCAGCCCGAGCAGCGACAGCGAGGCCAGCATCACCACCAGCGCGTGGTCGATGGAGGGCTCGGTCGGTGCTGTGTGGAACTGCGAGAACAGACCCGTGCCGATGCCCACGATCACCGCAAGCACCAGCACCTTGATGCCTGAGGACACCACGTTGCCCAGCACCTTCTCGGCCAGGAAGGTGGTCTTGTTCCACAAGGCAAAGGGCACCAGAACGAAGCCCGCCAACGTGGTTAGCTTGAACTCGATCAGCGTCACGAAGAGCTGCACGGCCAGCACGAAAAAGCTCACGATCACCGTGATCCAGGCCAGGAACAGCACCAAGATGGGGGCGATGTTGATGAACACCTCCGGGAAGCCCGAGAGGTCGCTGATCTGCTGCAGGATGGGCGCCGCCGCATCGATGCCGGCCTTGGCCAGATGACCGGGCTGCAGGAAGGTGGCCAGGCTCATGCCCGATCCACTGGCCTGCAGGCCCAACCCGGCAAACGAGCGGAACACAATGCCCGACAGGCTGTTGAAGTTGCCGATGATGTAGGCGAAAGCGCCGACAT
The DNA here is from genome assembly GCF_057808995.1 of Acidovorax sp. FG60. Taxonomy (NCBI): domain Bacteria; kingdom Pseudomonadati; phylum Pseudomonadota; class Betaproteobacteria; order Burkholderiales; family Comamonadaceae; genus Acidovorax; species Acidovorax sp. FG60. The sequence continues at coordinate 59,344 of NZ_JBMDJC010000010.1, read as the reverse complement.
AGAGCACCTTGCGCAGCAACCGGGCCAGCACGTCCTCGCCCTGGCCGGTGGCGTGGCCCATGGCCCAGAACAGGCCGGCCAGGGTCATGTCGATGGCCACCAGTGTGGCAGTGAGGAAGGCGACCTCGCCGTTCAGCAACCCGAAGCCCGAGTCGATGTAGGTGGAGAAGGTGTTCAGGAAGCGGTCGATGACGGCGACGTCGTCCATGGCAGAGTCTCCGGTGCTTCAGTGGCCGTAGAAGCTCACGCCCTGCGGCGTGTAACCCGTGCCGCTGCCGATGAAGCGGCGCGTCACCTCGCGGCCACGTTCGATGGCCGCAGCCTGCCGCGCGAGCTCCAGCGAGGCGGCGCGGTCCTGCGTCAGCATCAGCTGCTGCGACTGGATGGACTGCTTGGCCTGCAGGGCCAGCAGCTGGTTGGTCGCCTGCATGGCCTGCAGCGCACCGGTGGCCGACTGGCTCTGGCTCACCAGGTCGGCCAGCACACCTTCGTCCAGGCTCAGGTTCTGTGACACCTGGGCCTGCATCTGCATGGCGGTCTGCAGACCGTTGAGTGTGTTCTTCCAACGCTGGTGCGCGTCCTGGAACATCTGATTGCCGCTCACGGTGGCGGCGTACTGCTCAGGGTAAAGGCGGGCGAACTCGGTGTTGAGGTGCGACACCTGGTAGGCCAGACCCTGGGCCTGAGCGATCAGTTGACGGGTCGTGTCCAGCGTCGAACGCAGGCGGTTGACCACGTTGAACGGCAGGCTGGCCAGGTTGCGCGCCTGGTTGATCAGCATCTGCGCCTCGTTCTGCAACTGGCGGATCTGGTTGTTGATCTGCTCCAGCGTGCGCGCGGCCGTCATGGTGTTCTGCACCAGGTTGACCGGGTCCAGCACGATGTCACCCACGCCGAACAAAGCGTGCGCGGGTTGCGTGGCGCCCAAGGTCAGCGCGGCAGCGGTGGCCAGCGCGACGAGGCGGGGTTTGAAAGAGCGGAAAGAATGAAGAGGTGCACGAAGGCTCATGGCGTTTCTCCTGAAGATCGGGCATGCCCGGGGTGGTGATGGGGGTGTTGGTGGAAGAGATCGACGGCCCAGTCCAGGCCACGGCAGCGCAGCCAGGCCGGGGCGAAGCCCCCGGGTGGACACGCGGCCAGCACCTCGTCGATCAGCCTCTGGTCCTGCGGCGAGGAGGCTCCGGCAAAGGCCAGGGCCACGGCGCGCAGGTCCAGATCGAACAGGCGATTGCCCAGCCGGGACTGGTAGTAGTAGTCGCGCTTGGGCACTGCAGTGGCCACGATCTCGATCTGCCGGCGGTTCAGGCCGAAGGCCTCGTAGATCGAACGCACCTGCGGCTCGGTGGCCTGCGGGTTGGGCAGGAAGATGCGGCTCGCGCAGCTCTCCACGATGGCCGGCGCGATGCTGGAACCCTGGATGTCGGCCAGACTCTGTGTGGCGAATAGCACCGACACGTTCTTTTTGCGCAGTGTCTTGAGCCACTGGCGGATGCGCGCCGAGAACACCGGGTCGTCCAGGAACAGCCACGACTCGTCCAGCATCAGCAGGGTGGGTGCGCCGTCGAAGCGGGCCTCGAAGCGTGCGAACAGGTAGCCGAGCACGGCCATCACCGCCGCGCGGCTGCCCATCAGCTCTTCCATCTCGAAGCACTGCACGTCGGCCGTACCCAGCCGGTCGTGGTCGGCGTCCAGCAGCTTGCCGTGGGCGCCGCCCAGCACGTAGGGCGCGAGCGCCTGGCGCAGCGCGTTGGACTGCAGCAGCACCGACAGGCCGGTGAGTGTGCGCTGATCGCGGGGTGCGCCGGCCAGGCTGCCCAGCGCGGACCAGATCGCTGCCTTCTCGTCCGGTCCCACAGCCACGCCTTCGTGTACCAGACGGCCTTCGACCCACTCGGCGGCCCAGCTGCGGTAGCCCTCCTGGTCGATGCCGGCCAGCGGCTGGAAGGCGATGTCGCCGTCGTGGCCCAGGTCGTAGTGCTCGCCGCCCAGACCCAGTACCGTGGCTCGCATCGAGCGGCCCATGTCGAACGCGAAGATGCGCGAGCCGGGGTAGCGCCGGAACTGTAGGGCCAGCAAGGCCAGCAGCACCGACTTGCCCATGCCCGTCGGCCCCACCACCAGCGTGTGGCCGACGTCGCCCACGTGGGTCACCAGCCGGAAGGGCGTTGAGCCCTCGGTGCGGGTCACGACCAGCGGCGGGCCGTCCAGGTGCCGGTTGCGCTCCGGCCCGGCCCACACGGCCGAGACCGGCATCAGGTGCGCCAGGTTCAGCGTGGAGACGATGGGCTGGCGCACGTTGGCATACGCATTGCCGGGGATCGACGACAGCCAGGCTTCCACGGCGTTCAGCGTCTCTGGGATGGTGACAAAGCCACGGCCCTGGATCACGCGCTCCGCCATACGCAGCTTCTCATCGGCAGCGGTGGCGTCGCCATCGAGCACCGTGAGCGTGGCGGTCACGAAGCCGAAGGCCACCTGGTCGCTGCCCAGTTCCTGCAGGGCCGCGTCGGCATCGGCGGCCTTGTTGCCTGCGTCGGTGTCCACCAGCGGCGACTCTTGCTGGAACAGCGTCTCGCGAAGCAGGGCGATCACGTTCTTGCGCTTGGCGAACCACTGGCGGCGCAGGCGGCCCAGCTCCTTCTCAGCCTCGGCCTTGTCCATGCACAGAAAGCGCGTGGACCAGCGGTAGGCGAAGCCGAGCCGGTTCAAGTCGTCCAGCACGCCGGGCCAGGTGGATGTGGGAAACCCCCGCACCGTGGTCACGCGCAGGTGCGCATCCCCCAGCATCGGCGCCAGGCCGCCCAGCAGCGGGGCATCGGCCAGCAGCGCGTCGAGGTGGAACGGCACCTCGGGTACGGCCACCGGGTAGGCGCGCGGCGACACCGTAGCGTGCAGGTAGCCCAGCGTGTCGGCGTCCTGCAGCCAAGCGATTTCGGGCATGACGCCGTCGAGCAGGTCGAACACCCGGTCGGTTTCGGCGATGAAGGCACCCAGGCGCTCACGCCAGTCCACACCCGTGCTGGCACGGTTTTCGTAGAGCAGGTTGGCGGCCCGAGCGTGCGACTCCTCAGGCGGCAGGTACTGCAGCGTGAAGTGGTAACGGCTCTCGAAGTGGCTGGCCGATTCCTCGAATGCGGCGCGCCGCTCCTCGTCCACCAGCCAGGACAGGGCTTCTGGAAACACCGAATGCGGGTAGTCGGCAGCCGGTCTGCGCTCGGCGTCCACGTACAGCGCCCAGCCCGAACCCAGACGGCGCAGCGCGTTGTTCAGGCGCGCGGTGGTGGCTACCAGTTCGCCCTCCGTGGCGCTGTCCAGGTCCGGCCCCCGAAAGCGCGCGGTGCGCTGGAACGAGCCGTCCTTGTTCAGCACCACACCGGGTGCCACTAGTCCAGCCCATGGGAGCCAATCGGCCAGTAGGGCGGGGCGTTGCCGGTACTCGCTGAGGTTGAGCATGGTGTCTTCCTCACACGTCCAGCAACGGCTTGTGCTTGATGTGCCGGGCAAACACCGCCATGAACTGCGGATCGAGCCGAGCGCCCCAGACCGCCAGCGAGTGGCCCACGATCCACAGCACGATCCCCGGAATCCACAACTGCAGGCCCAGGCCCACGGCGGCGGCCAGCGTGCCGTTGGCGATGGCCACGGTGCGCGGTGCGCCACCCATCAGGATGGGCTCGGTGAGCGACCGGTGCAGCGGGATCTCGAAGCCGCTGGCGAGGCTGACGTGCTCGGTAGCGCCGCTCATACCAGGGCCCCGCCCGAGAAGCTGAAGAAGCTCAGGAAGAAGGACGAGGCCGCGAAGGCGATCGACAGGCCGAACACGATCTGGATCAGCTTGCGAAAGCCACCCGAGGTGTCACCAAAGGCCAGGGCCAGGCCGGTGGCAATGATGATGATCACGGCCACGATGCGGGCCACAGGACCCTGTATCGAGTCCAGGATGGATTGCAGCGGGCCCTCCCAGGGCATGCTGGAACCGGCCGCCTTGGCCGTGCCGGCCAGACTCAGCATGACGGCAGCGGAAAGCAGGCCCTGACCGGCAGGCTGGATCAGTCGGCGGATGCGCTGCAGGCCGGCCACGCCGGTGGACGGGAGCCGTTGGGAGACGGATTGGGTCAGCAGATCGGCAAGGCGGCGCAGGGAAAGCGAAGGGCTCATGGAAGTTCTCCAGGCAGGGTTGAGGAAGTGGAGTCCGCCGCAGGAGGCGGGGAGGGAGGATGCGCAAGTGGCGGTGGCGCTGGCAACTCCGGGAAGGACGCATCCAACGCTCCGAGGTGGTAGCCCGTGCTGTCGTGTCCAGTGACGCGAGCAATCGTTTCGATGCGGCGCTTGCGGCCACGACCGGCGATGTAGATCACCACGTTGACCGCTTCGGCGATCAGCGCCCTTGGCGGATTCACCGCCACCTCCAGGATCAGCTGCTCCAGCCGCAGCAGCGCACCGAGGGCAGACCCGGCGTGGATGGTGGCGATGCCACCGGGGTGCCCGGTTCCCCAGACCTTGACCAGGTCCAGCGCTTCGCCGCCACGCACCTCACCCACCACCACGCGGTCGGGGCGCAGCCGCATCGTGGCGCGCACGAGTTCGGCCATGGACACGGTGCCCGCGCGCGTACGCAGCGGAACGTGGTCCCGAGCGGAGCATTGCAGCTCGATGGTGTCTTCGAGCACCAGCACCCGGTCGCCCGTGGTGGCGATCTCGGCCAGCAGCGCGTTGGCCAGCGTGGTCTTGCCGGTGCTGGTGCCGCCAGCGATCAGGATGTTTTGACGCTCGTGCACGGCCAGGCGCAGATAGTCTGCCTGCTCTGCCGTCATCATCCCGTCGTCCACGTAGCGGTCGAGTGGAATCACGCCCACGGCGCGCTTGCGCAGGGCGAAGGCGGGGCCCGGCGCAGCTGGGGGCAGCACCCCCTCGAAGCGCTCACCCGTTTCGGGCAGCTCAGCCGTCAGCAGTGGCTGGCCCCGGTGTACCTCGGCACCGACATGGGCAGCCACCAGACGGATGATGCGTTCCCCATCGGCCGCCGACAAGGTCACGCCCGTCGGCGCCCGCCCGGTGGAGAGCCGGTCCAGCCACAGCGAACCATCCGGGTTGAGCAGCACCTCGACCACGTCCGGGTCTTCCAGCGCGGCTTCGATCATTGGCCCCATGGCCGTGCGCAGCATGCGGACACGGCGGTCAAGCCTGGTCCTTTCGGGGCTGGGTGGTGCGGCCGTCATACCGTCGATCCTTCGTCGGCTTGCCCGGAACTCACCGGGTCCACGGTCATGCCTGCTGCATCGTCCAGCTGCCGGTTCAGGTCCTGTTCCTGCGGGTGAAGCTCCTCAATCACATTGCGCACCAGGCTGCGGCCACGCAGCAGGTGGCGGCCCAGTTGTTCGACGAACTGCTCGAAGCGGGCCTTGCCCTGCGCACGGGCCGCCTCCTGGTGTCCCTCGGGCACCGGCGTGCTAACGGTCAGGTAATAGCGGATGAACAGCGCCAGCGTCTCGATCTCGATGTTCTGATCGCGCTCCAGCCGCTCGAACTGGCGGGAGAGTCGGTCCAGCCGCTTGGCGATGGCCGCCTCGCGCTGGTCGCCTGAATCAGGCGATAGCCAAGAGGCGAGCGCTGCCGCGACGATGGACGACTTGGAAACGCCCTTCTTGGCCGCCACCTCTTCGAGGCGTCGCGCATGCTCAGGCGGAATGAACAGGTTCAGGCGGTACTGGCTCATAGCGTGATGCCGTCGTCGGGGTCGAGTGCGGCCAGGCGCGCCGTGCGCTGCATGGCCGGATCGATCTGGCGGGGAAGGGGCAGGGGGGCGTCGTCGTCATCGAGCAGCGCCAGGTCATTGGTCAGTGCGTCGAGCGCGAGGCTGTGCGTCGCAATCTCCGTCAGCTCTGGCTGCAGGCGGGGACCGCCTTCGTCGGCATCCATGCCAGTCAGGAAGGCTGGGTTAGATGCAGAGGGGGCCAACGGCGCAACCAGCCCGCTCCAGTCGTCCGCCCGCACCGGTGGCACATCGGGGTAGGGGCCAGCAGTCAAGACGGGCGACGGCAACACGCGGCGCTTGAAGTTCGAGTCGGCGTAGTAGCGCAGCTTGCGGGCCTTGACTGGCGGCACGCTGGAGACCATCACCACCGCTTCGTCGGGTGGCAACTGCATCACCTCTCCAGGCGTCAGCAGCGGGCGCGCCGTCTCTTGCCGCGAGACCATCAGGTGCCCCAGCCACGGCGCCAGCCGGTGGCCGGCGTAGTTGCGCTGGGCACGCAGTTCAGTGGCGGTGCCCAGCGTTTCGGAAATGCGCTTGGCCGTGCGTTCGTCGTTGGTGGCGAAGGTCACACGCACATGGCAGTTGTCCAGAATCGAATGGTTCTGGCCGTAGGCTTTGTCGATCTGGTTCAGGCTCTGCGCGATCAGGAAGCTGCGGATGCCATAGCCCGCCATGAAGGCGAGTGCCGTCTCGAAGAAGTCCAGCCGGCCCAGCGCCGGGAACTCGTCGAGCATCAGCAGCAGCTTGTGCCGCCGTGCGATGCCGTCAGAGCCATCCAGCGACTCCGTCAGGCGTCGCCCCACCTGATTCAGGATCAGCCGGATCAGCGGTTTGGTGCGGCTGATGTCCGACGGCGGAACCACCAGGTACAGCGACACCGGGTGCTCGGTCGAGATCAGGTCGGCGATGCGCCAGTCGCAACGCGAGGTCACCTCGGCCACCGTCGGGTCGCGGTACAACCCCAGGAAGCTCATGGCCGTGGACAGCACGCCCGAGCGCTCGTTCTCGCTCTTGTTGAGAACCTCACGTGCGGCGGAAGCGACCACGGGGTGCGGTCCACCGCCTTGCTCGCGCGCCAGATGAGGGGTGCTCATCATCCTGTGCAGCGTCACCTCGAAAGGGCAGGCCGGGTCGGACAAGAAGTTGGCCACCCCCCGCAGCGTCTTGTCCTCGCCCGCATAGAGCACATGCAGGATGGCGCCGACCAGCAGGGCGTGCGAGGTCTTCTCCCAGTGGTTGCGCCGCTCCAGGGCGCCCTCGGGATCCACCAGGATGTCGGCGATGTTCTGCACGTCGCGCACCTCGTGCACGCCGCGCCGCACCTCCAGCAGCGGGTTGTAGGCGGCAGATCGCGCATCAGTGGGGTTGAACAGCAGGCAGTGCGAGAAGCACGTGCGCCAGCCGGCCGTCAGCTGCCAGTTCTCGCCCTTGATGTCGTGGATGACGGCTGACCCGGGCCACGACAACAGCGTGGGCACGACCAAGCCCACGCCCTTGCCCGAGCGGGTGGGCGCAAACGCCAGCACGTGCTCGGGGCCGTCGTGGCGCAGGTACTGTTCGCCATGCCGGCCGAGGAAGACGCCGGCTGGTCGATTCAGGCCCGCTTGGCGAACATCGTCAGCTGTGGCCCAGCGCGCTGTGCCGTAGGTGGTGACCAGCCGCGATTGCCGCGAGCGCCACACCGACAGGCCCACCGCCACGCCTACCGAGACGAGGCCACTGCCACCCGCAATCGCACCACCCACATCGAAGACATCCGGCGCGTAGGCATCGAAGAAGAACCACCACTCGAACAGGCGCCAGGGGTGGTACACCGGGTTGTCGAAAGCCAGGAACCACGGCGCGCCCAGGCGCGCCTGGTGACCCAGCGCAGCGGCTGTCCACTGGGTCGCACCCCACACGCCGACCACGACGACGCCGAGCACCGCCGCGATCTGCCCGTAGAGAACCCCCTGATGGCTTGCGCCCTGAGCCTGCACCTTGACCTCCTGTCCCGTGGCCCGCAATGCGGGGTCATGTGTGCGGCACAAAGGCATGCCGCAGGCGTCAGGATGAAAGCGGTCTATAGGTGGGTCAAAGTCCCAAATCGGCAGGCTTGCCGCATGGTCAGCATCAATGCGTGTGTCAGTGTGCCGCGGCGTTCTGACGCAGCCTATGGCGAAGCGCGGCGCAGTGAGCCAATACTCGAAACGAGCCGCACTGAGCGTGGCGGCAAGCGCAGATTCAGAACTTTGGCGATTCGTTGGTAGGGTTGTAGGGCACCTTGCCGTCCCCGAAGAACCGCTTCTTTGTGGCCTCGGCCACGCGGTCGCATAGCTCGTCGCCCAGCTTTGCGCGCTCGGTTTTGCACTGCTCGCGCAACTGCTTCAAGCGGTCAGGATCGGCCGCCAGAGACTCCACCGTTTCGGTGGGCTGTGACTTGCCGCATGCGGACAACATCAATGCGGCCGAAACAGCGCCGACCGCAGCCACCCATCTGGAACACTTCTTCATTTGCTACTCCCTGGTGATGTGTCCAGAGCTTCGTCCGCCGCGCGACCCGGCGCCGACACGAGGGCTCTTTCCACAAAACGTTGCAAGGTTTCCGACGGCTCGCCAATGCGCCTGATCAGGTAGGTGGTCAGCATCGGCGTACGCCCAGCCAACGGCCGTGTGACGATCTCAGGGTGGTTGCTGGTCGAAACGTGTGCTTCTGTCGAGAAGCCCAGTCCGTAGCCAGCGGCCACCAACGTGACCATCAGGTCGTGGCTGGCCACCTGCTCGGCTACGATTGGTTCAAGGTCTGTCGCGCGCAGCACGCGGGCTACCTGGCGGCTGCAGCCCTCGCAGGCGCCCGGGTCGCAAAGTACCAGCGGGTAGCGGAGAACTTCTTCCAGTGGCAGCTTCTTGTGAACCAGCAAGGGGTGGCGTGAGGGCACAGCCACCACCATAGGGTCGTTCCACGCCGGTACAGCAAACAGCACCTCGCCGACCTCCGACGACTGAGCGAATCCTGCATCGTACAAATCGCATTCGAGCCCCTTGATCTGCTGCGCCACCGGAACCTCGTAGAGCCGTATTTCCGTATCCGGTTCCTCCTCTCTGCAACGTGACAGGAGAGTCGTGAGATGGGCCTGCGAAATGCTGCCTGATACGGCAATTCGCAATTGTCTTTGGTAGCCTGCGGACACAGCACGCACACTGTCGCGCGCCTGGGTCAGCGCGGCGAACACGCGTGGCACGTGCTCCATGAACGTCTGGCCAGCACGGGTCAGGCGCGTGCCGCGCGTGTTGCGGTCGAAGAGACGGACCCCCAGCTCTTCTTCTAGCTCCTTGATCGCCCTCGAAAGTGGCGATTGCTCAATGTGTAGCTTCTCAGCTGCTCTGGCGAAGTGCAGTTCCTGAGCGACCGCCAAGAAGCACCGAAGGTGCCTCAGTTCCATTGCGTTCCCTGAATGTTTTCATTCTTGACTCGATGACTATTGTTTTTAGATCGCAGCGATCAGTTCCGGCACAGCCGAGAACAGGTCAGCTTCCAGGCCGTAGTCGGCCACGCTGAAGATCGGGGCCTCGGGGTCCTTGTTGATCGCCACGATCACCTTCGAATCCTTCATGCCCGCCAGGTGCTGGATGGCGCCCGAGATGCCGCAGGCCACGTACAGCTGCGGCGCCACGATCTTGCCGGTCTGGCCGACCTGCAGGTCGTTCGGGGCGTAGCCGGCGTCCACCGCCGCACGCGAAGCACCGATGGCCGCGCCCAGCTTGTCGGCCAGCGGGGTCATCACTTCGTTGAACTTCTCGCTGCTGCCCAGCGCACGGCCACCGGAGACGATGATCTTGGCGGCGGTGAGTTCAGGGCGGTCGTTCTTGGCGATTTCGCTGCCCAGGTAGGCGCTCTTGCCGTTGCCTGACGTCGCGGCCACGGACTCCACCGCCGCCGAGCCGCCCTGGCCCGCGGCATCAAAGCCGGTGGTGCGCACGGTGATGACCTTGGTGGCGTCCGCGCTTTGCACGGTGGCAATGGCGTTGCCGGCGTAGATCGGGCGCTCGAAGGTGTTGGCGCTGATGACCTTGCTGATTTCGCTGACTTGGGCCACGTCGAGCTTGGCAGCGACGCGGGGCGCCACGTTCTTGCCGCTGGCGGTGGCGGGGAACAGGATGTGGCTGTAGTTGCCTGCGATGGCCAGCACCTGGGCGGCGACGTTTTCGGCCAGGCCGTGGGCGAAGCCGTCGGCGTCGGCATGGATGACTTTGCTGACGCCCTGAATGTCCGCAGCGATCTTGGCTACTGAATGAGCTTGGTGTCCTGCTACAAGGACATGTACCTCCCCATTTCCGAAGAAACTAATCTCTGCTGCAGCTTTGATTGTGTTGAGTGTGGGACTCTTTAAAGAGGTGTTGTCGTGTTCGGCAACTACAAGTATTGTCATCATTGATTGCTGGCTTAAGTTGTTGGGGCTTGATCACATGCCGGCGTAGGTAGGCCCGCCGCCACCTTCTGGGGTGACCCAGACGATGTTCTGCGTCGGGTCCTTGATGTCGCAGGTCTTGCAGTGCACGCAGTTCTGCGCGTTGATCACCAACTGGTCCTGCCCGTCCTTCTCGACGAACTCGTACACCCCGGCCGGGCAGTAGCGGCTCTCGGGCCCGGCGTACTTCGCCAGGTTGACCTTCACCGGCACGCTCGCGTCCTTGAGCGTCAGGTGCGCCGGCTGGTTCTCCTCGTGGTTGGTGTTGGACATGAACACGCTGGAGAGCCGGTCGAAGGTGATCACACCATCGGGCTTGGGGTAGCTGATCTTGGGGCACTCGGCCGCCGGCTTGAGCTTGGTGTGGTCCTTGACTGTGTTGTGCAGCGTCCAGGGCGGGGTGGCGACACCGACCTTGGGCAGGAACCAGTGCTCGACACCAGTCATGAGCTTGCCCATCAGCGGGCTCTTCTTGAACCAGTTCTTGAGGTTGCGGTAGGTCCAGAGTTCCTCGTGCAGCCAGCTGGCCTTGAAGCCGGTCTCGAACGCGGTGAGTTCGTCGGCCTGGCGGCCCGCGGCCACGGCCTCGAACGCGGCCTCGGCGCACAGCATGCCGCTCTTGATGGCCGCGTGGCTGCCCTTGATGCGCGCGGCGTTGAGGAAGCCGGCGTCGCAGCCGACCAGGGCACCCCCCGGGAACACCGTCTTGGGCAGGGCCTGGGGTGTGCCGTTGTTCAGCGCGCGCGCGCCGTAGCCCAGGCGCTTGCCGCCTTCGATGTGGGCCTTGATGGCCGGGTGCGTCTTCCAGCGCTGCATCTCCTCGAACGGGCTCATCCAGGGGTTCTGGTAGTCCAGACCGATCACATAACCGAGCGTGACCTTGTTGCCTTCGAGGTGGTAGAGGAAGCCGCCACCGAAGGCGTCGTCGTTCAGCGGCCAGCCAGCGGTGTGCACCACCAGCCCCGGCTTGGCCTTCTCGGCCGGGATCTCCCAGAGTTCCTTGATGCCGATGGCAAAGGTCTGCGCGTCCTTGCCTTCGTCGAGCTTGTATTTGGCGATCAGCTGCTTGCCCAGGTGGCCGCGCGCGCCTTCGGCGAACACGGTGTACTTGGCGTGCAGTTCCATGCCGATCTGGAAGTTCTCGGTCGGCTCGCCGTCCTTGCCGATGCCGAGGTTGCCGGTGGCCACGCCCTTGACGGCACCTTTGTCGTCGTAGAGCACCTCGGCGGCGGGGAAGCCGGGGAAGATCTCCACGCCCAGGGCCTCGGCCTGCTCGCCCAGCCACTTGGTGACCGCGCCCAGGCTGATGACGTAGCAGCCGTGGTTGTCGAAGTTGCGCGGCATGAGGAAATCGGGCGTGCGCTGCGCACCGGTTTCCGAGAGCATGAGCAGGTCGTCGCCGGTGACGGGCTGGTTCAGCGGCGCGCCCAGTTCCTTCCAGTTGGGGAACAGTTCGGTGATGGCCTTGGGGTCCATCACGGCGCCGCTGAGGATGTGGGCGCCGGGCTCCGAACCCTTCTCCAGCACGCAGACGTTGATCTCGCTGCCCTTCTCGGCGGCCAGTTGCTTGAGGCGGATGGCGGTGGACAGGCCCGCCGGGCCGCCACCGACGACCACCACGTCGTATTCCATCGCTTCGCGCGGGCCATAGCGGTTCAAGATGTCTTGGGGGCTCATGCTTTGGTCTGGTTGAAGATTCAAATGACCTTCGCTTCGTTCTTCAGCTTGTCCACTAGGGCAGCCACGTCTGGAACCATGATCCCCGAGCCACGCTTGGCGGGCTCGGCGACATTCAAGGTCTTCAGGCGCGGGGCCACATCGACGCCCAGATCGGCTGGCGTGATCGTTTCCAACGGCTTCTTCTTGGCCTTCATGATGTTGGGCAGCGTCACGTAACGCGGCTCGTTTAGGCGCAGGTCGGTGGTAACGACCGCCGGCAGACTCACTTCCAGCGTCTCCAGGCCGCCGTCGATTTCGCGGGTGACCTTGGCCTTGTCACCAGCCACTTCGACCTTGCTGGCGAAGGTGGCTTGGGGCAGGTTGGCCAACGCAGCCAGCATTTGGCCGGTCTGGTTGCAGTCGTCGTCGATGGCCTGCTTGCCAAGGATCACGAGGCCGGGCTGTTCCTTGTCGATAAGAGCCTTGAGTAGCTTAGCCACAGCCAGCGGCTGCAGTTCTTCATTGGACTCGACCAGGATGCTGCGGTCGGCACCGATGGCCATGGCGGTGCGCAGCGTCTCTTGGCATTGGGACACGCCGCACGAGACGGTGACGATCTCCGTTGCCGCGCCTTTCTCCTTGAGCCGAACGGCCTCTTCGACGGCAATCTCGTCGAAGGGATTCATGCTCATCTTGACACTGGCGATGTCCACGCCGCTGCCATCGCTCTTGACGCGGACCTTGACGTTGTAGTCAACCACCCGCTTGACGGGAACCAGGATTTTCATCGGAGATCCTCCTTTCAGGATCATTCAGAGTTGATCATCCGCCAGGGCCAGCGTGCTGGCGGCGCCGCCCGTGACGATGTCGCGCAACATCGGCACCTGCACCAGGACATGCGCCGCGTAGTGGCTGGCCGTGGCACGCTTAGCGCCGAGAAAGCTCGCATCGCCCGATCTCGCCGCGAGTTGCGCAGTGGCGGCTTCGGCCATGCGCGCCGACAGCCAGCCGCCGATCACCGTGCCCGCCAGTCGCAAGAAGGGCACGGCGCCCGCCGCGCACTGCGCGGGTTGGTCGTCGTGGGCCAGCAGCCAGTCGGCCGCTTCCTCCAGCGCATGTGCCGAAGCCGCTAACACGCTTCCGATCCGCGCCAACGCGGCATCCGGCATCTCGGCCAACCGCCGCGCGTCGCGGTCAATGCGGCCAAGCAGCGCCTTCAGCGTGCGCCCGCCCTCGCGCGCCAGCTTCCGGCCAATCAGGTCGTTGGCCTGGATGCCCGTCGTGCCTTCGTAGATGGTCGTGATGCGCGCGTCGCGCAAGTGCTGGGAGGCGCCGGTTTCCTCGACGTAGCCCATGCCGCCATGCACCTGCACACCATCGGACGTGATGCCCTGTGCGCTGTCGGTGCACCAGCCCTTGACCACCGGGATCAGCAGGCCGACCAGGGCCAGTGCTTGTTCGCGCTCTTGCGCGTCGGCGTGGCCTGCGGCTCGGTCCATCTGGCCGGCGCAGAAATAGGCCAGTGCGCGCATAGCCTCGGTGCGGGCCTTCATGTCCATAAGCATACGCCGCACGTCTGGGTGGCCGGCAATGGTGGTACTGCCGTTGAGCAGTGGCTTGCCTTGCACCCGCTCCAGCGCGTAGGCGCGTGCGCGCTGGTATGCGCGCTCGGCGATGCCCACGCCTTCGAGGCCAACGTTCAGCCGCGCATGGTTCATCATTGTAAACATGCAGGCCAGCCCCTGGTTCGGCTCGCCGACCAGGTAGCCGATCGCGCCCCCGCGGTCGCCAAAGCTCATCGACGCCGTGGGGCTGCCGTGGATGCCCATCTTGTGCTCGATGGAGGTGCAGGCTAGGTCGTTGTGTTCGCCCAAGGAGCCGTCGTCGTTGACTAGGTACTTCGGGCACAGGAACAGCGAAATGCCTTTAACGCCTGGCGGTGCATCGGGCAGGCGCGCCAGCACGAGGTGGACGATGTTCTCTGTCATATCGTGCTCGCCCCAAGTGATGAAGATCTTGTTTCCGCTGACGCGGTAATGATCGCCTTCGGGCACGGCGCGGCTGCGCAGCGCGGCCAAGTCGGAGCCTGCCTGGGGTTCGGTGAGGTTCATGGTGCCGGTCCAGCGGCCCGCGACCATGGGCTCCAGGAAGCGGCGCTTGAGTGCGTCGCTGCCATGGTGCGCAATGGCTTCCACCGCGCCCAGCGTGAGCATCTGGCACAGGCTGAACGCGAGGTTGGACGACTTCCACATCTCCAGCACGGCTGTGGACACCAGCGTGGGCAGGCCCTGGCCGCCCCATTTGGTGGCAGCGGGCATGCCGTTCCAGCCGTTCTCGCAGAAGCTGGCCCAGGCTTCGCGAAAGCCATCGACTGACGTGACCTGGCCGTCATCCCAGCGCGCGCCCTGCACGTCGCCGGTGCGGTTCAGCGGGTCGAGCACGCCGGTGGCGTAGTGGGCAGCCTCCTGCAGGATGGCCTCGACCAGGTCGAGCGTGGTTTCTTCATGGCCGGGCTGGGCACAGATCGCATCCAGGCCACCGACTTCCCTTATCGTGAACAGCATGTCGCGCAAGGGCGCGGCGTAGGTAGACATTGATTACTCCTCTTTGTGGGTTCAACCCGTCAGCCCCATAAGGCATACATCCATGCTTGACCCTACCCACTAGGACAAGGCCCGGTCGATCAACCGCTTCAGGGAGGCTGAATTCATCAGGCGGCTTTCGACGCAAGTACTTGGTATGACAAGATTTCTAGAAGCCGCTGAAGCGTGCGAAGTTGTCGACCGGCTCACGCTCTGTGCGCACGCGGTTCACCACGGCCGCGGGGTCGGCATAGCCCAGTGCCATGCCGCACAGCACCATTTGCCTGTCTGGGATTTGCAGGGCTTCAGCCAGAAGGCGCGGGTAAAGGCTCCAAGCCATCTGCGAACATGTATCCAGGCCTCGTGCGCGGGCCGCCAACATGATGTTCTGCAAGAACATCCCGTAGTCCACCCAACTGCTCTGGACCATGCGCCGGTCCAAGGTGAAGATCAAACCGACCGGCGCATCGAAGAAGGTAAAGTTGCGTGCATGTTGAGCGCGCATGGCATCCGTATCTCCCTTGGAGATACCGACCGCAGCGTAGAGAGCAAAACCGCATCGGCGCCGCCTGGTCAGGTAGGGCTCGAAGAACTCGGCCGGGTAAATGTCGTATTCGGACTGGTGCTCTCCCTCTTCATGGTGAAAGGCGTGCAGTACACGGTCGCACAAGCGCTTCCTCGCATCGCCCGCCACAGCAATAACCTGCCACGGCTGGGTGTTGGTGCCACTGGGCGCGCTGGCTGCCACCGACAGAATCTGGGCTACCGCTTCTTGCGGCACTGGGGTCGGCAGAAAGGCGCGCACGGAACGACGTTCGCGGATCACCGCATCGATCAGCTTGTCGCGCAAAGGCGCTGCGCAGACAGACATTCACGCACTCCTAGTTGCTGAGCTATTTGGGTAAGCACACCGACATGCCGTTGCCGAAGAAGCATTCGTGCGAATGCATCGATTCCGCACGTCCATGGGGCGTCTCCTAGGTGTACTAAAAAACGGTATTTTGGGCACTCGGCCCGTACGCGTCTTGCCCGCCAGTGCATGGCGAGTTGACTTTGTATGCACAAGGAATAACCTGGCTGACAGCGGTCGGACGTTCGCATGAAAGGGTGGCGAATGGCCATGCGATGCGTCATGAGTAGCGCTTTGCTAGCTGCATCCCGAGTCGAACTTGTTCGGTGTAGGCTTGGGGTAATTCCATCGCCAAACCATGCCATGACTTTGGTAGTGCATGGCTTGTGCTAAGTGCAAGATGATCGGGGGCGTAGCGACGTTCCATCGGTTTGCGGGCCGCATTCTTGGTGTAATTTCGGATTCAGCGCAAGCTTTCGTTGCTACCTTTAACTATGTTGAAACCCGTCGTCACGGTTCCTGTTTTCGCCGTGCGTGGCTTGCTCGAAGGCGCGCGCAGCAAAGGACTGGCCACCGAGTCCTGGCTGGATGGCGTTCTGGCGCAGGCCCGCATCGCCGAGTCGCTGCTGCATCTGGAGCAGTCGCGTGTGACTATGGAGCAATACATCGCACTCTTCTGTGCTGTGAAGGACAGCTTGGACGACGAATGCCTAGGCTATCTACACGGTCGGCCGTTGCGCTGCGGCAGCTTTGCGCTGATGGCTCGCTCTACGCTCGGGGCCAAGACGCTGGCAGCCGCCTTGCAGCGCTTGAGCGCTTCCTTCACCCTGCTGCAGGACGACCTGTCGCTTGTGCCCGTCTCGGATGGCTTGCTCAAGGGTGCTGCGCTAGACGTGCGCTGCGCTGCGGGCGAACATTCCGACTTCCTGCAAGGGCTGCTGTTGCGCGTCTTCTGGCGTCTGCTGGTATGGCTGCACGGCGGTCGGATGGTGCCCAAAGGGTTCGATTTCGCCTTCGAGACACCGCCGTATGCTGCAGACTATGCCCAAATCTTCTCAGGCACGTTGCGGTTCGGGCAGGCGCGGTCGGCGATCTGGTTCGAGGCATCCGCATTCGCGCAGCCGATGCGCCGTGACACCGCCGCGCTCCAGACCTTTTTGCACACCGCACCGAGCAACCTGATCGGCCCGCGCCTGATTGAGCGGACGGCTAGCGCGCGGGTGCGCGCTCTATTGCAGCAAGCGTACCCGGAGTGGCCCGATCTGACCATCGCCGCGCAGCGCTTGCACATGTCGGTCAGCGCACTGCAAAGGCATCTGGCCGCGGAGGGTAAGTCCTTTCAGCTGCTGAAGGACGAGTTACGGCGCGACATGGCGATCATTCGGTTGACCAGCACCGATGCCGCGCTGAGCGCCATCGCCGCCGAGTTGGGGTTCGCGGACAGCACTGCCTTCCAGCGGGCCTTCAAGTCATGGACCGGCAGCACGCCAGGTGTCTATCGTTCCCACACCCAAAAGACGTAGCGCTGCTTCGACGCGGTAGCACTCAAAGCGACGAGCACAGATGCCCGCCATACACTGGTGCGCAGGCGCCGGTCATCCACGACCCGGCCTCGGTCGCGAACAGTAGGAACAGACCGTTGAGCTCCTCCGGCTTACCAAGGCGGCGCATTGGGATGCGCTTGATAAGCACCTTGCCATGGTCGGTATCCCGCATGGCATCGGTCATCTCGGTGTCGATTTAGCCCGGCTCGATGGCATTGACGCGAATGCCTTGGCGCGCCCATTCGAGTGCCAAGCTCTTGGTCATGTGCACGACTGCAGCTTTGGACGTGGCATACAGCATGGCGCCCAGTATCACGCGCTCGCTCAGGATCGATGCCATGTTGATGACTGAGCCTCCCCGCACCGCATCCACCCAGCGCTGTGAGGCACGCGCGGCCACCAGCCACACGCTGCGCACGTTGTTCTCCATCCGCGAGTCGAAGTCGGACGCAGACAGCGTGAGCGACAAGGCGTCCTTGAAAGCCCCAGCGTTGTTAACCACCACGTCGAGGATGGTGCCCGAGGCGTCAATCTCGGCAAAGGCGTCGTCGATGGACTGCTCGGAAGCCACATCCATTTCCAGCACCGTGACCTGAGGCGAGCCGAGCTTTTCGAGCTTGGGCGAGCTTGTCGAGCCGCGCCTTGTGCCGCGCCCCAACCACCACCTTGGCCTTGCAACCAGCAGCCAGCCGGGCGAAGTTCTCGCCCATGCCCGACGAGGCCCCCGTCGCCAGCACCCGCTTCCCTGCCAGCATTGCATCCAGATCCATCATCGTCTCCTTGAATCTTCAGTTCGCCGTCGATGCAGGGAGGTTAGCGCAGGGCCGCTCGGCTGCGGGGCCGCCTCGCGCGCCCCTCATCCGTCGAAAGAGGCGCCTTGTCAGTTGATCGAGACCATCCGTCATTGCCGCGCCAAGCACCGCTGCCTAGGATTGCCTGTATGCCTTAGGCACCCTGAGCGCCGTACGAATGCACGCCACGGTGTCGATGCTTCGGTCCCGATGGACTGCAGCGTCCGGGGGCAGATTCAGGAGACGAAAAATGCTGCAACAGTCACCCATGGACTGGTCCATTGACCGTGCGCCCATTGAGGGCAGGATAGATGCGACGGAAGCGATCCTCAAGGACTCCTTCCAGCGCTGGAGTCTTTCCACCCCGGCGAAGGCAGCTGCATTCCGGACGAAGTTGCGGCGGCACGAATTCGCCGGGGCCTCCTTGGTATGCATCGTCACCGGTCCTTGCGTCGCCCAGTCTCCGCCTGGGCATTCGCCATTAGACAATGAGTTCTGCCTGGGGCTGCAGCTGAACCTGAGCGGTCGAGTGCAGCTGAAGCATTGGGACACGCCAATCTGCAAGGGCGACATGTTCCTCTGGCGTACAGATCAGCAGCAAGACTATGAGGTGCTGGAACGAACCCACAGCGTGTCGTTGATGATTCCCTGGCAGCTCATGCGCGAGCATCTACCGGGCCGCAAGCAACCGCCCGCAACCTGCCGCATTGACAGCCACACAGGTGTGGGCTCACTGCTGAGCCGATACCTGATGGGGTTAGCCAAGGAGATCGGCGCCGTGCCGCCCTCCGCCCACGTCGCCCTATGCCGCATGGTGATCGGGCTTCTGGACCTTGCGTTGCCAGAGCCGGAGAGCACCACTCGATTCACGACCATGGCCGCTTTGCGCGAACGAGCACTGGCCTACATCGCCCAGCATTTTCAAGAGGATGACCTAAGTCCGGCACGCATCGCCGAGGCGCAGGGCATTTCACTGCGTTACCTTCATGCGCTTTTTGCGCAGGGCGATACCACGGTGGTCGGCCACATCCTGGAAAGCCGATTGCAAGCGTGCTGGCGGTCACTCGTCGACCCGGCCTGCCGGCATCTGCAGGTCTCGGCGATCGCCTTTCACTGGGGCTTCAACTCAACCAGCCACTTCTGTCGCGCGTTCAAACAACGCTTTGGGGTGTCGCCCAGCGATGCACGCGAAATGACTGCTCACGGCTCCGCCATTGCCATGGTCGAGTCGGCCGGGTTTTCCCTTGCACACGCAAAGTCAACTTGCCATGCACTGGTGGGCAAGACGCGCACGGGCTAAGTACCGACCATATGCCCTAGACAGCCTGAGAACGCAGAGATTCGACGCTTCGCTGCCCCCTTGTGGATGTGCGGGCATGACCCGGGGCCACATTGCTGGCCAAGTTTTCAAACCTTCACCGTACCAACTTTCTGAGGAGCGCTTCCATGCTGCCGCAACTGCACCGCCAACCCTGGATGGACAGCGACATCGAGACCTTTCGCGACCAGGTTCGCCGCTACATCGCCGCCGAAATGGCGCCGAAGTTGCCTGGCTGGCGCGAGCAGGGCTACATCCCGCGCGAAACCTGGCGGCCCTTCGGCGAAATGGGCTTTCTGCTGCCCGAAATGCCAGAGGCTTACGGCGGCGCCAGTGCCAGCATCGCCTACCAACTGGTGGTGCAGGACGAGCTGACCAAGGCCGAAATGCCCAACAACGTCACGGTGCACAGCATCGCCTCGCATTACATCATGGACTTCGGCACCGAGGCACAGAAGCAGCGCTGGCTGCCCAAGCTGAACAACGGCGAGATGCTGGCCGGCATCGCGATGACCGAGCCAAGCTGTGGAACGGATCTCAAGGCCATCGCCACCCGCGCGCGTCGCGATGGCGACCACTACGTGATCGACGGCGCCAAGACCTTCATCACCAATGGCTTCACCTGCAACCTGCTGATCGTGGTTGCGCGCACCGGCGAAGCGGGGAGCCGGGGCTTGTCGCTGATCGTGGTGGAGACCGAAAACCTACCCGGGTTTCGCGTGGGCCGCCTACTCGAAAAGATCGGCATGCCGGCGTCGGACACGGCCGAACTCTTCTTCGACGAGGTGCGTGTGCCGGTTGACCAGTTGCTGGGGGGCGTCGAAGGCCATGGATTCAAGCAGTTGATGAGCCAGCTGCCCTACGAGCGGATGTCCATCGCGGTGCCAGCGGCGGCCGTCATCGACCGAGCCCTGGAGCTGACCATCGAATACACAAAGGAGCGCAAGATCTTCGGCGCGCCGTTGTTCGACATGCAGACCACGCGCCACAAGCTGGCCGATCTGGCCACCATCGCCCACGTGGTGCGCACCTTCGTCAACGACTGCACGCAGCGGCTGCTGGACGGAACGCTCGACGACGAGGCTGCGTACATGGCTAAGTGGTGGTGCACAGAACAGCAGTGCCGTGTGACCGACGAATGCTTGCAGTTGTTCGGCGGCTATGGCTTCATGGCCGAGTACCCGATCGCGCGCATGTACGCCGCCTCGCGCGTGCAGAAGATCTACGGCGGCGCGAACGAGGTCATGAAGGAACTGATCGCGAGGAAGCTGTGAACGCGCCGCACACGCTGCGGACGCCGCTAAACGGCATCCGCGTGGTGGAGTTCGAGGGCCTCGGGCCGGGCCCGCTGGCCGCCATGATGCTGGCCGACATGGGCGCCGAGGTGATCGTGTTGACACGGGCCGAGCAGGCTGCTGGAGCGCAGCTGCTGGGCGGAGCGGCGAAGAATCCGCTACACCGCGGCAAGACAGTCGAGGTCATAGACCTGAAGTCGGCCGACGGCAAGGTGCGCGCCCTGGCGCTGATCGCCCAGGCCGACGCCCTGATCGAGGGCTATCGCCCAGGTGTGATGGAGCGGCTGGGCCTCGGTCCCGCCGAATGCGCTGCGCGCAACCCCCGGTTGGTCTACGGCCGGATGACGGGCTGGGGCCAGGACGGCCCGCTCGCCCAGGCCGCTGGCCATGACCTGAACTATGTCGCGTTGACGGGCTTGCTGTCGCTGTCTGCGCGGAGGGGGCAGGCGCCTATCGTGCCGCCCTCGGTACTCGGGGACGCAACGGGGGCGCTGGGCCTTGCCTTTGGCGTCGCCTGTGCGTTGGTCGATTCGCGCGCCACCGGTCAAGGCAGGGTCGTGGACGCGGCAATAGTCGACATCGTGGCCATGCTGGGCACGCTGGTGCACTGGATTCGCGCCAATGGGCAGATCGATGGCGCGCAGCCGAGTCCGTTTCACGATTCGCCATTCTATGACGTGTATGCCTGCGCCGACGGCGGCTTCATCAGCCTCGCGGCGGTAGAGCCCGCATTCCACGCACTGCTGCTGTCAAAGCTGGGCCTGACGGACGTCAACCCTGCCGAGCAGTACGAAACTGCGAAGTGGCCAGCGCTGAAGGAGCGCATCGTGGCCCTTATCCGCAGCAGGCCCCGGGCGCACTGGTGCGAATTGCTCGAAGGCAGCGACGCCTGCTTTGCGCCTGTGCTCAGCTTGGCCGAGTCAGTTCGGCATCCGCACAACGCGGCAAGGGGCATCTACCAATCCACCCCCTCCGGCGCCATCGAAGCGGCTCCGGCCCCACGGTTCCAGGCTCTCAACGCAACCACTCAGGAGACAAAGAAATGACCGCTACCACCCAGCTCGTTCGCGGATGTCCGTCCACCACGGGTAACGAGCGCCAGCTCAACACTACGACGCTGATCCGGCACGCCGCGCGCACCCACGGGGACCAGGAGATCGTCTACCGCACACCCGATGGTGGCTGGGATCGCTACACCTATGCCGAGTGCTACGCGCGCGTCTGCCGCAGCGCCAATGCACTGCGCGCACTAGGCGTCGAGCCGGGCGACCGGGTCGGCATCCTAGACTGGAATAGTCGGCGCCACTTCGAGCTGTACTGGTCCATCCCTGGCCTGGGCGCGGTCATGCTGCAGATGAACCTGCGCCTAGGCGCTGAGGACTTGGGCTATGTGGTTGGCCACAGCAAGGTGTCTTACGTCTGCGTGGACGAGTCCTTGCTGCCGATCGCCGAATCCGTTGCGGCGAACTCCCCCCAGATCAAGGGCTGGATCGTCATGACCGACAAGCCGCTGGACCAGATCAAGACCACGCTGAAGCCGCTGCTGCACTATGAAGACCTGCTGGCCGCTGCCGACACGAAGATCGACTGGCCCGAGATTGACGAAACCTCGGCTTACAGCGCCTGCTATACCACCGGCACCACAGGCAAGCCCAAGGGCGTGTACTACTCGCACCGCGGCATCTACTTGCACTCCACGGCCATGGCCACTAATTTGGGCATGACGCTGGACGACTGCGTCATGCTCATCACGCCCATGTTCCACGGGCAGTGCTGGGGCCTGCCACAGGCCGCCACGCTGCTGGCCGACAAGATCGTGCTGCCTGGCCGCTACGCTGCCGAAGACACCAAGCCGCTGGTTGACGCCATGATCGCCGAGGGTGTGACCATCACCAATGGCGCGCCGGCCATCTTCCAACCGATGCTGCAGTACATCGAGACGATGCCGGTCAAGCCGGACTTTGGCCGCATGCGCATGCTGTCTGGTGCCTCCGAGCCACCGCTGTCGATGATGATCGGTTTCTACGACCTCACGGGCGCTGAGGTGGTGCACGCCTACGGCGCCACCGAAGCCACTACGCTGGTGACCGTCAACCGTCTCAAGCCCACGCTGAGCAACCGCTTGACCCAGGAGGAGCGGTGGAATCTCAAGCGCAAGCAGGGCCTGGTCCTGACTGGCGTGGACATCCGCATCCTAAATGCAAACGACCAGGACCTGCCGCACGACGGCCAGTCGGCCGGAGAGATTTGCCTGCGCGGCCCCTGGATCACGACCAGCTACCACGACATGCCCGATTCTGGTGATCGCTTCTTGGTGGGCGGGTGGTGGCGCTCGGGCGATGTCGGCACGGTGGACGAGAACGGCTACCTCAAGGTCACTGACCGCATCAAGGACGTGATCAAGAGCGGCGGCGAATGGATTTCTTCCATCGACATGGAAAACCTGCTCATGGGCCATTCCGCCGTGCGTGATGCCGCGGTGGTCGGCATTCCTCATGCGAAGTGGCAGGAAAGGCCGCTGGCCCTGGTGGTGCTGAAGCCCGGCCAGCAGGCAACCCAGGAACAACTGCAGGAACACCTAACCAGCGCCTTCGCAAAGTGGCAGTTGCCCGATCAGGTCCTGTTTGTCGAAGCCATCCCCAAGACCAGCGTCGGCAAGCTCGACAAGAAGCGCATACGCGCCGAGCATGCGGGCCGCTACGCAGAGTGAGCCAACCTTTTTCTACAGGAGAACAACATGAATGACCATGAACCCGTCATCGTCGGTGCTCTGCGCACCCCCGTGGGCAAACGCGGTGGGCGCCTGCAGAAATGGCACCCCGTCGATCTGCTGGGCGAGACGCTACGCCAACTGGTCGAGCGCTCCGGCGTCAACCCCGCAGATCTGGACGATGTGATCGTTGGCTGCGTGCTGCAGTGGGATCAACAGCACGGCAACCTGGGACGTCATGCCGTATTGGCAGCGGGACTGCCCGAATCCGTCCCGGCTGTGACGGTTGACCGGCAATGCGGCTCCGGCCAGCAAGCGGTCAGCTTTGCCGTGCACGGTATCCAGGCTGGTGCCTACCAACTGGTTATCGGGGCCGGGGTGGAGTCGATGTCGCAGGCTCCCATGCCACCTTCGTTCAAGCCCGGCGCGCCGCTGGGCTCGCAATACAGCCCGCGCGAACTGGCGCGCTACCAGGACAACCCGCTGCTGCCGCAAGGCGTCTCGTCGGAGTTGATGAACAAGCGCTTCGGCCTCACGCGCGAGGCCCTGGACGCTTTCGCCGTGCGCAGCCATCGGCGCGCCATCGCGGCATCGCAGGCTGGCCGCGTCCAAGACCAACTGGTGCGGCTGAACGAGGACCCGGCCGACCCGGACAGCCCGATCATCACCGCCGATGAGGGCATGCGCGCGGACCCCAACCCCGAAAAGATGGCCACGCTCAAGCCCGTGTTTTCCGCAGACGGCGCCACCACGGCCGCCAACTCGTCGCAGATCAGCGATGGAGCCGCTGCGCTGCTGATCGCCAGCCGCGCCTATGCCAAACAGCATGGCCTGGTGCCGCGAGCGCGCTTCGTCAGCACTGCCGTGGCGGCAGCCGACCCCGTCATCCAGTTCACCGCTGTTCTCGATGCCACCCGCAAGGCGCTGAAGGAATCGTGTCTGAGCCTGGCCGACATTGACCTGTTTGAAGTCAACGAAGCCTTTGGCGGAGTGCCGCTGATGTTCCAGCAGGAATTCCGCATTCCGGATGATCGCCTCAACGTCAACGGCGGCTCGGTGGCGATCGGCCATCCGCTGGGTTCCACCGGCGCGCGCATGCTCACCGACCTGCTGTGCGAGCTGGAGCGCCGGGGCGGCCGCTATGGCCTGCAAACCATCTGCGAGGCCTCGGGCACGGCCAATACAACCATCATCGAGCGACTGGCATGAGCGTGGCCAACATGAGCGAATCCAGCGAAGTGCTCGTCAGCCGCGAAGGCGCCATTGTCACGTTGACCATCAACCGCCCCCGTGCGAAGAACAGCTTGAACCGCACGGTATTCGATGGCCTGCGCGCACAGCTTGCGCAACTGCGCGACGACGATGCTGTGCGAGCCGTCGTCATCACCGGTGCCGAGGGAGTGTTTTGCGCAGGAGTTGACATCACGGCGTTCGAGGTTCTGCGCGCCGCGCCACTGATGGGTGATCGCGGACCGACGGGCTGGGACTTCTTTTCGGAACTGGGGAGATTTCCTAAGCCCGTCATTGCGGCGGTCGAAAAGGTCGCGCTGGGCGGCGGCACGGAACTGGCGCTGGCCTGCGACATCGTGATCGCCGGCGAGTCCGCCAAGTTCGGCGTGCCGGAAGTCAAGCTGGGCGCCATTCCTGGCGCCGGTGGCACCCAGCGCCTGATCCATGCCATCGGCAAGTCCAAGGCGATGGCCCTGCTGCTGACCGGCGATTTCATTGACGCCCGCAAAGCCTGCGACTTCGGCATCGTCGCCGAAGTGACGGCCGACGGCCAAGCCCTACCGACGGCGTTGGCGATGGCCAGCCGGATTGCGGCCAATTCGCCACTGGCCGTGGTTCTGGCGAAAGACGCGGCCTTGGCCAGCTTTGAAACTCCGCTCGCGCAGGGCCTGGAGCATGAGAAGCGCAATTTCTTCGTCGTTTTGCGTTCGGCCGACAACCTGGAAGGGCAAGCGGCATTCTTGGGCAAGCGTGCCCCCAATTTCACTGGCCATTAACGCCTGTCTGTCCTCTATCAAGGAAAAGCCATGAAACTGAATTCCGACATTTCTGCCGTCATCACCGGGGGGGCTTCCGGTCTGGGAGCTGCCACGGCCCGACTCTTGGCGAGCCACGGCGTCAAAGTCGCCATCTTCGACATGAACGAAGCCGTCGGCCAGGCTTTGGCAAGCGAGCTTGGCGGCGTTTACTGCAATGTGGACGTGATGTCCGAGGAGCAGGTGGACGCAGCCTTCGCCAAGGCCCGCGCCGCGATCGGGCAGGAACGCATTTTGGTCAACTGCGCCGGCACTGCCGATGCCGTCAAGACTGTCAGCCGCGACAAGAAAACCGGCGAAATCCGCCCATGCGCGGCAGATCGTTTCAATCGCATCATTCAGATCAACCTGGTGGGCACCTTCCGCTGCATCGCCAAGTCAGCTGCGGGTATGTTGACGCTCGCGCCGCTCGCCGATGGCGACCGCGGCGCCATCGTCAACACCGCTTCGGCCGCCGCGCAGGACGGCCAAGTCGGCCAGGCCAGCTATGCGGCCAGCAAGGCAGCAATCGTGGGTATGACCCTTCCAATCGCGCGCGACATGATGGACGAAGGGATTCGGATCAACACCATCATGCCGGGGATCTTCGGTACACCTTTGCTGTTGAGCCTGCCAGACAACGTCAAACAGGCGCTGGCGGCCAGCGTGCCCTTTCCCAAGCGGTTGGGTGACCCCGATGAATTCGCGCAGACCGTCGAGTTTCTCGTCACTTGCGGCTACATGAACGCCGAGTCCATTCGTGTGGATGGTGCCATTCGGATGGCACCGCGCTGACGTATCAATTTACCTGACCCATCCAACCACAACAGGAGACATCATGCAGAAAAGACAATTCATCACCATGCTTTCCGGCGCCATGCTGACGGGCGTTTCTGGTCTGACCCGCGCGCAGGGCGCGGGCATCCAAGGCGTAACAGACAGCGAGATCAAGATCGGCACGACCCTCCCGCTTAGCGGCCCGGCCGCAGGCTATGGCGCCGTCGGCAAGGCCATGTCTGCATGGTTTGATCTGGTAAACGCTGAGGGTGGCTTGAATGGTCGCAAGCTCAAGCTGGTGCTGGCCGACGATGGCTACAGCCCGCCGAAAACCCTGGAGCAAGTGCGCCGCCTGGTGGAGCGTGAGCAGGTGGCCTTCATTGCGGGTCAGATAGGCTCGTCCACCGGGCTGGCGGCGCGCAGCTATCTCAACAACGCCAAAGTACCGCAGCTCTTTGTTACGTCCGGTGCCGCCACATGGTTGGACGATGCGGCCAAGTTCCCCTGGAGCATGGGCTGGCTGCCCCTTTACACCGACGAGGGGCGCATTTTGGCCAGACACATCCTGCGGACGCGGCCGAACGCGAAGATCGCCATGTTCTACCAGAACGACGATGCCGGCAAGGATGTGCTGCGCGGCATGAAGGAGGTTCTGGCCGCCGCCGGAAAGCCGCTCGTGCGCGAAGAATCGCACGAGGTGTCCGATCCGACGGTGGACTCGCAGATCGTCTCCATGCAAGCCTCGGGCGCGGACGTTCTGGTGGCGTGGGGTTCGCCCAAAGCCACCCTCCAGTCGCTGCGCAAGGCCCATGACATCGGCTGGCGGCCGACGATCTACATCAACCCGAGTGCGTCTTCGGTGCCCATGGTGCTGACTCCGGTGGGGCTGGACAAGGTCAAGGGCGTCATGAGCGCCGCGTTCCTCAAGGATCCGGGCGATCCGACCTGGAAGGACGACTCCGGGCTCCAGGCCTGGCATGCTTTCATGGACAAATACAACAAAGGCGCGGCAAAGGAGTACCTTGCCGTACTCGGTGCTTCTATTGGACAAACGGTGGTGCAGTTGCTCAAGCAGTGTGGCAAAGACCTCTCGCGTGAAAACATCATGCGGCAGTCGCTCAGACTGGACATGGAGTTGCCCATGATGTTGCCGGGCCTGCGCATCAAGACCAGCGACGCCCGGCCTCACCCGATACCGGACATGCGCATCCAGCAGTTCGACGGTACGAGTTGGAAGGTGATGCCGTCCTGACGAGGCGAGCGCAGCGATGAACCCTATTCTTTCCGTACGCGATCTGACGATCCGCTTTGGCGGCGTCGTTGCGCTGGATGCCTTCTCGATGGACGTACCCGAAGGCAGCATCTTCGGCCTAATCGGGCCGAACGGGGCCGGCAAGACGACCTGCTTCAACTGCATTAGCGGCTTGTACCGGCCCACGCGCGGCAGCGTGCGCTTCGGCGGCACCGAACTGACGCGCCTGCCGCGCCACGGCGTCGCCCGGCTGGGCCTCAGCCGCACTTTCCAGAACGTGGCGCTCTACCCGTCGCTCCCGGTACGCGAGAACGTGATGGTGGGCGCGCACGCGCGGCTGCCCGTTTCCATGCTGGGTGCCGCGCTGCGCTCGCCCGCCGTCCGCGCGGCCGAGGAGGAGATCGCGCACTCGGCCGACGCGGCGCTGGCCACGCTGCGGCTGTCCGCTTATGCGGACCGGGGCGTGGCCGAACTGCCGGTGGGTATCCAGCACCGCGTGGAAATCGCACGGGCGCTGGTGACGCGGCCCAAGCTGCTGCTGCTCGACGAACCCGCCGCTGGCCTCACCGCTGGCGAGGTGGACGAGTTGCGTGAGGTGCTGCTGCGCCTGCATGAGGAATTGAAGCTGACCATAGTGGTCGTGGAGCACAACATGCGCTTCGTGATGAAGACCTGCTCCGACCTCGCGGTGTTGAGTTTTGGTCGCAAGCTCGCCCAGGGGTCGCCCGAGGACATTGCCAACGACGCCGCCGTGATCGACGCCTATCTGGGGGGTGTTCTGTGACCCAACGACTTGAAATCCGTGGTCTTGCGGTGGCCTACGGCCGAACGGTGGTGGTGCATGGCATCGATCTGCACGTTCAGGCGGGCGAGATGGTGGCGCTGCTCGGCGCCAACGGCGCGGGCAAGACCTCCATCCTGCGCGCGGTCAGCCACCAGCAGGTGACGGCCACGGGCGCACTGCGCTTCGAGGGCCGGGACATCATCGACATGCCCGCGCCCGCGATCGCCTCGCTGGGCATCGCGCACGTACCTGAAGGTCGCGGCACCTTCGCGGATCTGACGGTGCTGGAGAATCTGCGCGTGGGTGCAATCCACCGCCGCGACAAGGACAGCATCGAGCAGGACATCGCCCGGATGCAGACGCTGTTTCCCAAGCTGGCCAGCCGCTCCAAGCAGACGGCGGGCACGCTCAGCGGCGGCGAGCAGCAGATGCTGGCCATCGCCCGCGCGCTGATGATGCGCCCCAAGATGCTGCTGCTGGACGAGCCTTCGTTCGGCATCGCTCCGCGCGTGACGCAGGAAATCTACGAACTCCTGCATCAGTTGCGGGAAAGCGAGCATCTCACGGCGCTCATCGTGGAGCAGAACGCCCAAGTCGCGCTTAACTTGGTCAACAGGGCCTATGTGCTCGAAAGCGGTCGCATTACCGCGCAAGGCACCGCTGCCGAACTGCGCGAAGACGATGCTGTTCGCCGCAGCTACCTCGGCCACTAATCCAACAGAGATTCACCATGCAAGCATTCCTTCACCAGATCGCCTCGGGCCTAGCGGCAGGCGGCATCTACGCTAGCCTCGCCATCGCGCTCGTGCTTATCTACCGTTGCACTTCGTCCATAAATTTCGCACAGGGCGAATTGGCGATGTTCTCTACCTACATGAACTGGGCACTGGTTCAGGCTGGCGTGTCGTGGTGGGTGGCCTTCGCCATCGTTGTCGTGGGTGCCTTCCTGCTCGGGCTCGTACTGGAGCGGGTCATTTTCCAGCCCCTGCGGCACAAGCCGGTGCTCTCGGTCGTTGCAGCCAGCATTGCGCTGCTCATCATCCTCAACAGCCTGGTCGGCTGGCTGTTCGGACATGAGATGCAGGAGTCCGCCACGCCGTTCGGTGGTGTCCTTCGCCGTGCCGAGCCCTTTCTCTCTGCCCATGAGGCCGGCGTTCTGCTCTTCACCCTTGTCGAGCTGGTAGCGGTGTTCGTGTTCTTTCGCTTCACCCGCTTCGGCTTGGCGATGCGCGCGGTGGCGGTGAACGCGCCATCGGCAGAGCTATCGGGTATCAGCACCAACAAGGTTCTGGCCGTAGGCTGGGGCCTTGCGGCGGTGGCTGGTGCCGTAGCAGGGCTGATGGCCGCGCCAATCGTGTTCCTGGAGCCGTCGATGATGATGAGCCCGCTGATCTACGCGCTGGCGGGTGCGTTGCTGGGTGGTATTGCCAGCCCCGTGGGTGCCGTGGCCGGGGGCTTCACCATCGGAGTGCTGGAGAACCTGCTGGGCGCATATGTGGTTGGCAACGATCTGAAGCTGACCTGCATCATGCTTCTGATCATCGCCATGCTGGTCTTGCGGCCCGCCGGCATCTTCGGCAAGACGGTTCAGGTGAGGGTGTGAGCATGAACACCCTGAACACCCCTCTCACTACCTGCCCGGCGGCGTCGCCCGCCTGGTTGCGATGGGCGGCCTTGGCGGCCGGTCTCACGCTGCTGGCCTGGTCCTTTGGCTGGCAAAGCTACCAGTTGTACGTGATGACGCAAGTGTTGATCTACGGCATTGCCATCATGGGCCTGAACTTGCTCACCGGCTACACGGGCCAGATCTCGCTCGGCCACAGCGCCTTCTTCGCCATCGGTGCCTATACGGCGGCGGTGCTCTCGCACCAGCTGGGCTGGCCGTTCTACGTGGGCGTGCCGGTGGCGATGGTGCTGTGCTTTGCGACTGGGTTTCTTTTCGGCTTCCCGGCGCTGCGGCTGCCTATGCTCTACTTGGCACTGTCAACCTTCGCGGTGGCTGTAGTGACGCCGCAGGCGCTCAAGTGGAAGAAGATCGAGTGGCTGACCGGCGGCGTGGCGGGGATCGTCCTTGAAAAGCCTGTGTTCCCAGGGGCGCTGGCCGACCGGGCGGACTGGGCCATCATGGCCTGCGTTGCAGCCTGCGCGCTGTGCGCCTTCCTGCTGGCTCGGCGGATTCTCGGCTCGCAGTTCGGCCGCCTTGTGGACGCCTCGCGCGACCAACCGCTCGCGGCGGCGGCGGGCGGGCTCGACATCACCGCTCTGCGCACGCAGATGTTCGGCCTCAGCGCGTCGTTCACTGGCTTGGCCGGTGCTCTGAGCGTGGTGGCGGGCCAGTTCGTGGCGCCCGAGAACTTTCCCTTCCTGCTCTCAGTGTCCCTGTTGGTGGGTAGCTTCGTGGGTGGGGTGCGGAGCCTGTGGGGCGCCTTCTTGGGAGCCGCCTTCATCGTGCTCACGCCCAACTTGGCCGAGAGCCTGTCACAATCCGCCCCGTGGATGATCTTCGGCTTCGCACTGCTCGCAATGGTTTTCCTAGCCCCCAATGGCTTGAGCGGCTGGATCACCGGCCTCTGGCGCAGCCGCGAAAATTCCTCATCCACCCAGCCCTAGGTGTTGAGTTGCAATAGGTTATTCCCGCCGAGTCTGGATGCGGGAGGTTTGTGCCCGAGGGCTGAGTGAGGCCTTCGGGCGTTGTAGTAGCTCAGGAATGCGGGCAGCCCGGCCGTTCGCTCGGCGCTGTTTGACCACACGCGGCCATAGGCCCACTCACGCAGGCAAGTCTGGATAAAGCGCTCGGCCTTGCCATTGGTCTGCGGCCGATAGGGCTTAGTGAAGCTGTGCTTGATACCCATGGCCTGGCAGGTCTGTGCAAACAGACGTGAGCGGTAGGCCGCGCCGTTATCGGTGATCAACCGCTCGATCTTCACGCCCAAGGCCGCGTAGTGGGCAACACTAGCCTTGAGGAATTCCACGGCCGAGCCCTTGCGCTCATCAGCGTGCATTTGTACGAAGCCTACGCGGGAGTGGTCGTCGATGGCCACATGTGCGAACTCCCAGCCTGCACCTCGGGTGTGGTCGCGTGGATCGCCAGTGGCGCGGTGGCCCGTGACGACGATGCGTCCGAGCTTCTTGGTGTCCATGTGCAGCAGCTCGCCGGGCCTTTGACGCTCATAGCGCACCGCGAGATTCGCAGGCTCCAGGGCTTTGAGGCTGGACAGGCCCAGGCGAGCGAGCAGACGACTGATGGTTGACACGCTGCGCCCGACGATCCGGGCAATGCTGCGCATGGGCATACGGCTGCGACGCAGCTGTTCAATGCGCCGGCACAGCGCCGCGTCGCATGTCGTGCGTGTAGTCTGCGGGCGCGAGCTGCGGTCATACAAGCCGGCCAGGCCTTGTTCGGCAAAGCGCTTGAGCCATTTACGGGCGGTGCGCTCGCTGATGCCTGCGGCCGAGGCCGCAGGCATCAGCCCCATGACGGCGATGCGCTCTACGAACAATTTACGCCCTTCGAAGGTGAGTCTGGCATTCTTATGGCTGTTCATCCGGTGGGATTCCTCTGTGATCCTGAAGCGTGGTACCTCCAGTCTCCCAGAACCATTCGGGTGAACAACCTATTGAGACACAACACCTAGGCGCTTTCCATGCAGCCGTCTTCGTCGGGGGTACGGGCATGCCCGTTTCGGCAAGCACATTGACCGCAGCCTCAAATCGCTCGCTGCCGACGCGATCGGCGAGGCCGCGCCGATGCGGACATCACTCCGTCCCAACAGCAGGCGGCCTACATGGGAAACGCCGCCACTGGCGTGATTTCCGGCCAAGTGCTGATCCCCAGACAGGTAGGGCTGCGCAGCATGAGCATCGGGCGCATTCCGGTCGTCAACATCGAGAGGGCTTGTAAACGGATCTGTGCAGTGGGTGCTCGATATGCTGTCGGCTTCAGATAACAGACAAGCCCTGCTGCCATCGGATTTGCCAGGATACGCGGCCGTCATGTACCTGCGCAGAAATCGGCATACCGAGCCGTTGTTCGATGACAGGACTCCATGGCACCAGGCGAAACCCCATGCCGTCATCGAGCATAGCGTAGCGTCCGCTGGCCAGCATGATGCTGCGGCGGTAAATGCCCGCCACGCGCTGGCCGTCGGCCATGGGCCGGTGCTCCAGGCCAGTTTCGGCGGCCAAGTCTTTCGCGGCATGCGCGACATTCCGGCTGCGCAGCGTTGCCAGCAGGTTGCGCGCCAAGATCACCCGCGGCCCCCGCCGCTCGGCCAGCCCCTGTTCGGTTAGAAAATCAACCCGTTGCTGCAGCGCGGCCTTGACCTCCCCGCCAAAGCCCAAATCTCCCAGCCCCTTGCCACCGCTGATCAACTGCCGATCCAGCCAGGTCGCGCCGATCACGCGGGTCTGCCGCTCGATGGGCAGGTGCGACTTCAGTACCACCGCCACGCCACCGCCCAGGCGCTGGACATCGTATTGGAGGCCTTGTTCGGCCAGGTCACCGGGTATGCGCCAAACGCCTTCGGCCTCGCGCTCCACGATGCCGGCGCGGCGCAGGGCTTCGAGCCGGCGCACATGCGCGGCCACCACCTCGCGCGATTCGCGATTGGGCGTGGCCTGACCTTGGGCGAGCGCTAGGTGATGGTCGGTGCGATAGATGCCGTTCTCCGACAGCGCGGCGATGTTCCGGTCTGCCGCTCGCACGTCGGTAGAACCTTTCACCTCTACCACTGCGCCTGTGGGGTATTGCTCAAGTTCCGACCTGGGTGGCAGAGCAACGTAGTGAGCCTTGCCGTCGGTCCCGTCGATGACCAGATAGCCCTTGTTGTACAGCTCGTCTGCCAGCCCTTTAGCGGCAACGCGGCCTACGATGGTGTGGCCATCCGCGCCAGGCTGGAACACGGCGAACTCACACTGCTTGCCGCTCATGGCGCGCTGCATGTTGCGGATGATGTCGCCGCGCTCACCCATGGCCCTTAGTGTCGGCTCGGTCTCGGGATGAATGGTCCACACGCCGGGCTGTTGCTCGTTCGCCAGCCCCATGCATTGCAAGCGCTGCAGGCGTCCGATCAGCATTTGCCTCTGACGTTGCAACCCGGGATCTTTCAGCGTCTCCGGCAGCACCAGACCATCCTTGGCCTCGCGTTGCAAGGCGCGATCCAAACTGGTCCACCGCTCATGGTCGACTTCGCGTTGCATAGTCCGCTGGATCTCCAACTCGGTGCGCGGACCAAGCCATTCGGTTGCAAGTTCGGCGGCTCGGTGGCGCATCCCAACGGCGATGTAATCGTGGGAGATAACGAGGTCTTTGCCGGTGTCGTCCTTGCCGCGCAGGACGACGTGCGTGTGTGGGTTGTCGGTGTTCCAGTGATCCACCGCCACCCAGTCCAGCCGCGTGCCCAGGTCGGCCTCTATGCGCGCCATCAGATGCCGGGTGTAGGTGCGCAGGTCATCGAGCTGTTCGGCATCCTCCGGCGAGACGATAAAGCGAAACTGGTGCCGATCCTCGCGCCCTCGCGCCTCGAAAGAGGTGGTGTCCGCCGTGTCAGCGGTCGGACCGTAGGCATGGCCAGGACCGCCCTGACGATCGACGCCCTCGCGCTCGATGTAGCGCAGGTGCGCGACGGTAGAGCGCGGCCCGGCCTTGGCCAGATTGACCAGCCGCGCCTTGATCGTCACACGCCGGGCACTGGGCGTGAGCGAGGCCCTTGCGAAGCGAGCTGCGACATGGCCACGTCCCAGCCGAGAACCAGGTCGCTGGCCGACCTTGCCGACTGCTTTGCCGAACTTGGCACCGGCCTTGTTGGTCTGGCGCATCACTTTGTTGATGAAGGCGTCATCACGCTGTTTGGGCGTGCCAGGACGGATGCCAAAGCGGTCGTCATCGCTGCGGCTCATCCTGCGCCTCCATCCAAGATCAGCGTAGCTGAGCGTGCGAAGCACGCGCTTTCACCGATGCCGATGCGGCATTGCGCACTTTCGCAGCACGCTGCCGCCTCTTGGCGCGTGCCGCGCCACCCCCACGTGCAGACAGGGTTTTCAAGCGGTATGGTGCCGCGACCTTTTATCTTGCCCTGCATCTTTCCCCGTGCACCTGTGCCGTCCACCGGGCCGGCGGGCACGGTGAGGCGATGCACTGGCGGCTGCAGCGACAGCCGTCGCGCGGCCGTCATGGCTGGGCCTCCAGCCACAGCGGGTGCGCGGTGCCGATGACATCTGCGCTGCGCACCGGCCCGAAATAGCGGCTGTCGAACGACGCCGAGTTAGTCAAGCTGAGCAGGAAGACCTCGCCAGTCCGCAAGCGTCGGCACTGCGGCCAGCCGTGCAGCGGGCGACCCAAGCGGTCCGCGCGCAAGGTGGTGGCCACAGTGTGGCCGTCGATACGCAAGGCCTGGCCAATGGTGCACACGCGTTGTGGCGCCACAGCGCCCACGCGTTTGAGCAACGGAACCTGCAGCGGCAGGTAGCCGCGCTGCGCGGCCAGTGCAGCGGCGTGGGCAGGAAGGCGTACAAGCACGATGCTGCCGACCTGCAGCGGTGCGGACTTCAGTGTGGTGTCAGACGCTGGTTGTTGCAGCATCGGATCGACGCGGTACCAGCCCACGGGCACGCTGTCAGATGGGTTGTAGACCAGGCGCGGCAAGGGCTTTGCGAACGAGGCCCACGCGAGTGCAGCCAATGCGACGGCCGCTGCGCTGCCGAGTGCAAGGATGGAAGCACGCGAGCGGCTCATGACGCGCCCCTCGTGGCCAGCGCTGCGGCGTGGCGGTCGGCACCATATGCCGGCAGTTGCAGCGGAGTGGCCGACGGCCCAGCAGTCCAGACCGCAAGACGGTTTCCCAGCGTGCCCCAGTACGCGGCGGCGACGGTGCAGGCGTCGGTGCCCTGGGCCTCGATGGCGTCGATCTGCTGCAGCACGGCGCGTACCTTGAGTTCGCCTTCGGCGTTCAGCAACAGGCGCGCGCCAGGGCGTACGCCAGGCAGGCTCTGCAAGGTGTCCAGCGGCGTGCCGGCCTGCAGCACCATCAACTGCCACAGCGTCGTGCCGTGGTCGTTGGCCTGCCAGCGCACGCGGCAGAAGACGGCCGACGGTTTGAAGATCGCACAGCGCCGCCAGTGGTCGAGTTGCAAGGTACGTTCGGGTTGCCCAAAGCGCAGGTAGAGGTTGAACCGCTGGTGGACGTAGGCCAGCGAGACGCGGGTCTGCGGCGTGGTTCTTGCCGGGTTGTGTTGCAGCGGAAGAGGTCGCGGCAGCGGCGAATGCGTTGCGCTGGGCGCAACCGTGCCATCGGGCGTGGTGTGCATGTTCATGGGGATGTCTCCGAACGGGATTCCGGGAATTCGCGCTCCAACAGAGCGCGCAGCAGTTCGGCCACAGTGGTGCCCTGGGTGAACGCCGAGACCTTGATGCGCGCCCGCATGGCGGGAGTGACGTCCAGCGTCAGGCGGGCGGTGAACAGATCGCCTTTCTGCAGGTTTTCGGCATCACCCTGGCGCACCCAGGCATCGGCCTGCGGGTTGGCGGGTGGGCGTGCGCCGATGGCGATGCGTTTGCCACGCGACGGGTGTTCCGCAGTCATGACGGCCACCGCAGCAGTTCATCGACCAGGGCGGTCACCTCGCGTGCGGCAGCGCTGTCGGGTGCGGTTTCGCAGGCCAGCCGGCCGGCGGCCACGCTGTCGGCGAACACGATGCGCTGGTGCACCTCCGAGCGCAGCGCGGGCAGCGGCTGCTCGGCCAGCGCCTGGCGGGCTTCTCGGCCGATCACGGTGGTGCTGACGCGCCGGTTGATGACAAAGGCCGCACGCAGCGCCGGGCGGAAGACTTGGGCTTCTCGGATCAGCGCCACCATCTCGGCGCTGGCCCACAGGTCGTAGGGGCTGGGCTGCACCGGGATGACCACGCGGTCGGCCGCCAGCAACGCGGAGCGCGCCAGCGCCGCGATGCGGGGTGGGCCGTCGATGACGACGTGATCGACCCGCCGGGCCAACTCGGGCGCTTCCTGGTGCAGGGTTTCGCGGGCCAGGCCTACGGTGCTGAACAGCCGGGGCAGGCCCTGCTGGCTGCGGCGTTGGGTCCAGTCGAGGGCAGATCCCTGCGGGTCCGCATCGAGCAGCACCACCTGCTGGCCACGCAACGCGAGTTCGCCCGCGACGTGGGTGGCCAGCGTGGTCTTGCCCACGCCGCCTTTCTGGTTGAGCAGGGCCAGGATCACGACGTGGTCCCTTCCGCTCGAAGCATGGTGGCGGCAGCGTGCCGGTCGACACTTGTCCACCGAAACAGCGCGCTCTCACCACCAGTTAGATGAATTGGGTTAGGTACGTTACGGCCGACGACAACCCGCGCCGCCATTGGGCTGGCGGCCGATCGGCACGCCTGATGGCACGAGGGATGCACGCCGGATAGCACGAGGCGGGACACGCCCGATGGCACGAGCCCGTCCACAGGCCATGAACCGCTTATCCCCGTGCCGTGGGTGGCACCGGTCGGAACGTCAGTACCTCTGCACCCGTGCCCGGCATGCGCACGATGCCCAGGCGGTAGCCTGGCATGGTCTGCCGTGCCACCAGGGCGCGCAGGTCGCAGGCGAAGTCGTGTGGCTTGGCGGTGCTGCCGGACTTGCGGTGCAGGTGCTTGAAGTCGAACTGCCAGCCGCCAGGCTGGTGCCCGCCGTGTTTGCGCACCAGGCGGTAGAGCCAGCGCTCGATGCCGCCGGTCAGGTCGAAGTAGGCCGGGTCGATGGTGAGCACCAGGGCGGCGTCCAGCACGCCCGCGTAAAACCAGTCTGGCAGGATCAACTCGATGCCCAGCGGCGTGCCGCGGGCGTCGGCCAGTTCCTTCCACTCGTTGATCCAGGAAAAGCGGTGCAGTCGCCGCCCGGTCGTTTCTCGGATGGAGGTGGCCACGGTGGTGGACTGCAGGCGATCCAGCGCGGCCTTGAGGCGCAGGTAGTCGCGCAGAGACACACCGCGCCCGATGAAGCGCAGGATCTCGTAGGGCCGTGCGCGCATCAGCCGCGAGGTGGTGATTCCGGCATCGCGCGCCTCCACGATCTGGCTGGCCGCCCAGATGAGGATGTCGGCATCCCAGATGGTGGCGATGCCGTGTTCCTGCGTGCCCTCCACCCGGATGGCAACGTTGCCGCTGCGAAAGTCGATGGGCTTGGTGCGCCGGGACTTCGCCAGTGAGAAGAAGGGATAGGCCATCAGGTCCTGGCTGTCGCGCGGCGCCATGTCGCCCGGCAGTGCGCGGAACAGGTCGAGCTGTTCCACAGGGCGCTGTGGCGCGGGTGAGGACATCGGCAACAGGCAGCGAAGAGGGCGCGCAGCGCCCCTCAGCGCGCACGGCTGTCGGCCGAGTGGTGCTCGGCGTACTCGGGGTCGGACGTGGCCTCGAAGCTGCGCTGGTCGGCCCATGTGTCGAGGTCGGTGACTGCGTACATGACACGCCGGCCGAACTTCCGAAAGCGCGGGCCGCCGCCGATGACGCGCTGCTTTTCCAGGGTGCGCGGGGACAGACGCAGGTAGTTGGCGGCCTCGTCGTTGGTGAGGTAGCGCGGCGGTTGCGGCTTGGCTGCAGCTTGTGCGGTGGCCTGTGGCGCGTGGGCGGGTGCGGCGGCAGGCCGCAAGGGAAAGGGTCGCATGAGAGGCGCCTCCATCGGTTCAGAAGGTCCGGCTGCGGGGTTGCAGCCGGGTGGAGGCAGTCTCAGGAAATGCGGGCGTTCTGCTCAGGGATGATCTGGAGTGGTGCGGTTTCGTCCCTGCTGTTTTGCTGGCAGCGGACCGAGCCCAGCCAGCTCGCGGTAGCCTCCATTCATCAGCGCGCGGCCACGCTGCACCAGGCGGCGCACGCGGGCGCGCAAGGCGCTGTCGGCGTGCCAGTTGGTCGCGACCTCCGTCGCGCCGAACAGGCCCTCTGCGATCTCGCGCAGCGAGGCGCCGTCCTGGCTGGCATCGAGGGCCTGTAGGGTGTGTAGCGTTTGAAGTGCAGCAGGACAGGGGCGCGGCTGCGTCGTGGCCAGCGGTTCAGCCTGGCAGGCGGCAGTCAGTTGGTCAAGTTCGGCTGCGATGTCGCGGTAGCGTGAGCCTGGGGCGCGGCAGGCGCGCACTGCAAAGGCGTGCGGCATGCCGTCTTGCAGGTCGGGCGCCAGCACCATGCGTGCGCAGCAACCCGGCCAGCGCGCGGCGAGCACGAGGCCTTGGCCATCGTGCTGCAAGGCCTTGCGGCCGGGCAGGCGCCAGAACTCGAAGGGGCAGTCATCAGGCCCAGCGTTGTCGTCGGGCACCACGCGGATGGCGTGAGCCTGGGTGTTGAGCCAGTGGGGCAGCGCCTCACGCGCATCCAGCGTCGGGTCTTCCAGCGTGCGCAGGCCCCAGGGCCGCGCTGCGCCGGCGTCAGTTGCCTGCATGCGCCAGGCCAACCGGTAGCCGGGGTGGCGTCGCAGATACTCCCAGGCCAGTGCCGGTGCGTCGAGATGAAGCGCGTAGAGGTAGGCCGCGCTGGCGTGCCAGGGCGGCGGTTGTGCGGCCTGTGGCTGGCCGCCGGCAAGGTCTGCCATGGTGCGAACTCCCTGTTCTCGTGCGGGACGTCGCATCGGTCGGCACCGGCTACGAAATCATCGGTCAGCCACCGTTTGGGGGCAGGGCTGCGACATGGCATCCGAAGGTTGCCGGACTCCCGGTGAGCGCATACGAGGCAACGGCGACGTGGCCTCAATGCCATCGTGGCGAGGCCGACCATGGCGTGGTGCAGCGCGTTCGTCATGACCGTTTGGGTCTGAATGGTGACGGCGATCGCGTGTTCGCGACATTCAGACCGTCCCGGTCTGGTGTGTGGCCGCGCGGAGCGCTCAGTCCGTGATCGAGCCGTTGTCCTGTGCCAGCCGCAGGTACTCTGACATCGGCCGCATGGCATGAAAGTGCCGGTCGCGCCGCACCGGTAGCTGGTCGGGACCGACGATGGCAGCGAGGTCCGACAGCCTGATGGTGCCCAGCTCGGGCATGCCGATGCCCACGTCGCACAGACCCCAGGCGGTGTCGCCGTCGGCGGGGTTCAGGGCGGCGAGCAGCCAGGTCGCGTGCGCGTCTGGCGTGAACAGGCGCACCACGGGCCACAGGTCGGCCTGCGCGTCAGCGGCGCGGGCATGACCATTGGCCAGCAGCTGCGCACGCTGCTCGTCGGTGATGAGGGGTTCAGCCGGCATGGTCAGAGCGCGTGGCGTTGGGCGGAAACGCGCGTTGCATCAGAAGCACCGAATCGCAAAGCCGCTTTCGTGCCTCCCAGCAAAAGTGCAGAGTCACTTTTGCAGAAAACACCCTTGCACGAAGGCTGAAAGTCGGCATGACGTGAATGCTCGATTGAGCCAATGTGGCTTTGAGTTTTTACGTGGATACACGAGTGTTACGCAAAAGCACGAAAACACCCATGAGGGGATTCACCAAATCGGCCGCTCAAATCGGTAATGAGTTAAAGATAACGTGGTTTTAATTGTCTCTAAACGGAACGCTTCTGTCCATGCAGAAGCGTCCCATCCAGGCCGGCCGTCCGGCCGGCGCCACCACCTTCGATGCCGAGCTGGCGCAAGCCTTCGGCGCGGCGGTGCGTGCGCTGCGCTCGGGGCAGGGCATGGCCCAGGAGGCGCTGGCGCACCGGGCTGGCATCGAGCGCTCGCACATGGGCAAGATCGAGCGCGGCGAGCACATTCCCTCGCTGCCGCTGATCTTCAAGATCGCGGCAGCGCTGGAGTGCGGTGCGACCGACCTGATGGCCGCGACCGAAGCCCAACTGGGTTCGACCGCGGCCTGAGACTGCAGGCTTGGCCTGCGGCATGGATCCCGCCTGGACGACGGGATCGAACCGGCCGTCAGGCCGTGGGCTTGCTGCGCGACCAGATCAGGTTGTGCGAGCCGTCCTCTTCCTCGATCAGGCGGGCGTAGATGGTTGCCGGGAACGAGGGGTCGTCCAGCGTCACCGAGAGGTAAGGGCGTTCGGACTGGCTGACCTTCTTCCAGGCGGCGCCGATGTCGTAGCCGGTGCCGGCCTGGATGCGGTAGTCGGGGGCGTTCTCGCTGCCCTTGTCGTTGCGCACGAACTTGACCTTGACGTTGAGCGTGAGGGTGCGAACGGTGCCGATGAAGCCATCGTTCTGAGCGGTGAAGGTGCCGATGTTGGCCATGATGATTTCCTTTCGGGTTGCCAAGGTCGCGCCCATCGCGTCCTTGTTGTGATCCGTCAGGCGGGGGACGGGCGGGCTGCACCCCGCAGCGCAGCGAAGGGGCCGCAACAGCGTGGAGGACCGGTAGGCACGGGAAATTTGCGTCGCGAGGAATCCGCGCAGCGGAGGGGAAATTTCTTGGGCCGTACGGTTGCGGCCATCTAGCCCGAGGCGCAGCCGCGACCCCGCCAGGATTCACGACAAGACAAGGACGCCTGGGACGCACCTTTCCCGAAAGGCCTCATGGCCGAGCACGTTCACCATGCCTGCGTTGAGACCTCAGCGGCCACCACCATTGCGTCATCAGTCAGAGTCGCAACAACGTTAGAAGCCCCTGCGGCATCCATCCGGCACCCCACACCGCACGCCGCCTGCCAGGTCAACCAGGACGGTGCCCACACCTTGCGGTCTGCGTCACTCCCTGCGTCATGCCCGCCAGCGTGGGGGAAGAGGGCACACCAGGCAACCCAGCGCAGCGAGCTGAGGCGTAGCACCCGGCTCGCGCAGCGGGGTGATTTAGGTCCGGAGTCGAAGCACGAACGCTTCCGGCACGCTCAGGCAAGCGCAGTGCGCAGGCGTGAAGGATCGAAGCCGAAGGGCCGTGACGGCTATGACGGCACGGGGCGCAGCCCGAGAGCCTGGCGGCGCTGGGCGCCGACACGCCCACCCAGACGCACCACAGCCCAGGTCACATGAAGAAGCTACCCTGGTCCGAATAGCCCATAGGGTCGATCTCCAGTTGAGCCAGCCAGGGCTGGACCGCTCGCTTGCAGGAAAAGTCCTCACCGCCGTCCTGAATCCAGGCGCCGAGACGGCGCTCCACCCACGCGTGAGCATGGGCGTCGCCATCGCGTAAACCATTGAATCGGTCGGGCTCAATGCCCTCATGCCGCGGATCAAGCACCACGTTGATCGACAGTTCATCGCCGCTTATGGCATCCACACTGGCCACGGCCATATGGCCACCCTCAAGGTCGAAGCGGTAGATGTGCCGCTTGCAAAGCTGGCTGTGCGGATTGCCGCCGGGCCACCAGTTGTCGCTGGGCTCCAGGCCGAACAGTCGCTGCTCCAGCCCCGCATTGATGGCAGCGACCATCAGGTTGCGCCAGCCCGTCCACCGTGCACTTCGCTTTTTGCTCAGGGGGAAGTTGCGGAACGGCGAGTACGAGTGCTCGAACTCGGGGACCAGACGCAGATCCCCT
Source organism: Acidovorax sp. FG60 (assembly GCF_057808995.1). NCBI lineage: Bacteria > Pseudomonadati > Pseudomonadota > Betaproteobacteria > Burkholderiales > Comamonadaceae > Acidovorax > Acidovorax sp. FG60. The sequence continues at coordinate 18,139 of NZ_JBMDJC010000010.1, read as the reverse complement.
GTGGCGTTGTAGCCCAGCTCCTGGAGTCGCCGCACCATGCGCGCATTGCTGGGCTTGGGCACCTCGACGGTCGTTCGACCGGCGAGAGCAGCGCGTAGCGCCGCATGCGTCTTGAAGCCGAGCGCCGACGCAAGGGCTTCACTGAGATGAGCGGACGAGACACCGCTGACGCGGTGCTGGGCACTGTGCTTGAGATTGCGCACGGCCGCAGCGGAGACGAAGAATGTCGAATCAGACATGCCAAATTCCTTTGTGCATGGTCGATGACTGCCGATTACGCACCGACCGGAGGAATGGACACGGTCTGCGATCAGAGAAGGGAAGCGAGAAACGTCGTTTAACCCGGCAGCAGGTTCAGCGTGACGCGGCTGTCTTGGCATTCTATGCGCTGATGCCGATCGCGTGGGCACCAGTGCTCGTGCAAGCACTTGCGCGCCGCCACGCCGCCGCCTGATCGAAGGCGGCGGTGTGGCGTTTTTTTGAGACCCCGTTCAGCCCATGCGGCGCGCACCCAAGTCGGAAGCTACAAGGCCCCGGGCGGCAAGCGCAGGGGCCTTGCAGGGCTTCGCGGACCTGCCTGCGTCAATCGTCAGATGCTTCCGCCTCTGTGTGCTTCACTGATTCTGGCACCTCGCGACCGAACACGGCCGGCATCCAGCCGCTGCCCTCGGCCAGTCGCTCGGCCTCCTGAGCAATCTCGGCTTTCTTGAGCTTGGACAGGCGGGACACTTCATTCGGCGCGAACTGCGCCACCGCGTTCAGGACGGCGACCTTGGGCACGTGCTGGAAATAGCTCTCGGCCGTGGGTTTCCACCAAGCGGCCATGTCAAGGTCCAGCGCCTGCGCCAGTTCAGCGCCGGGCTGACTGGCGGTCGTGCGGGGCGTCACGACGTCCACCGCTGGGGCGGTGCACAGCGCCAACAGTTGCACCAGTTCATCCTGGGACTTGTCCAGCAGTGCAGTGAACAGTTCGCCCGGTTCCTGCGGCAGACGGTCGGCCCAGGCATGCCGCAGTTCGCGCAGCGCGAGCGCGGCGGGCGACTCGGGCCAGTCGGGTGCCAGGTCTTCCAGTCGATCACGCAGGCTCAGGCGCAAACCCAGGGGCAGGGCGTTGCGATAGCCGCCCTGCAGGGCCTGCTGCACCAGGGCGTGCACCAGCGCAGCCAGTGCCACCTGCGGTTGGCGCGCCAGTTCGATCTGCAGGGCGGCGGTGCGGTGGGCGCTCAGGCGCTGCGCCAGCCGGTCGGACAGGTGTTCCGTGACGTGCAGTGTGTCGCCCGTGGGTGGTCCATCCGAATCGCTGCCTTCGCCGCCAGGGGGCTGGCCGTTGCCGGCGCGTTGGCGCACCGCCTCCAGCGCGCGCAGCGCCTTGGCTTCGGCGTCGCGCAACAGTCCCCGGTGGATCAGGGGCTGCCCCTCTCGGTCCAATGTGACGATGGCTCCGGCCATCGCCCGGACCTCGGGCGCGTGGCCGCTCAGCTGGGACTGCACGGCTTCCAGGTCGGCCGCGAGGGCCTCGCGGCGCTGGTGCAGGGTTTCGGCCTTGTCCTCGTCGTCCGCGTCGTAGGCTTGTTCCAGCGCGGCATCAGTGCGGGCGATGCGGCCTTGCAGTACCTCCATGCGCCGCACCTCGCGTGCCGTGGGTTCGCGGCGCGTGCGAGGTGCGTTCTTGAACGCTTGCCGTTCGGCAGGGCTCAGGTACGGCACCGCCTCCACCCAGGCCCAGCCCTCGGCGCGCACAGGCTCGGCCAGCGCCTCCAGCTTCTCGCGCACCAGCCGCTCCAGCAGCGCTGCATCGGTCAGGGTGGTGCCGGTGTCCTCGTCCTCGGCGAACAGGTCGCGACGGATGCTACCCCCTGCCGCGGTGTAGGCATCCAGGCCGACGAAGCGCACCAGGGCATGGTCGGCGCCGACTTCCCGTTCGGTCAGGCGCTGGCGCAGCGCTACCGGGCTGCGCTGCCATTCTGGTGCTTCATAGAACGCGGCCTCCTGGGCCGCGTGGTCATCGGTCACGGCCAGCGCCATCAACTGCTCCAGGCTGAGGGCTTCGGCGCGGTAGTCGGCCATCAGGTGGGGCGAGACATTGGCGAGTTTGAGGCGGCGCTGCACCACCAGCGGCGTGACGCCGAAGTCGGCCGCGATGTCTTCCACCGGGCGACCCTCGGCCACCAGGGCGGCGAAGGCCTCGAACTGGTCGGCCGGGTGCATGACCTCGCGCTGCACGTTCTCGGTGAGGCTGGCGGTGCGTGCGCTGCTGTCGGCCACCAGCAGGCAGGGCACGTCCCAATCCTTGGCGATGCGGCGCTTCTTGGCCAGCAGCTTGAGGGCTGCGAAGCGGCGGCCTCCGGCCACCACCTCGTAGTGCTCACCGTCCGCTGCCAGGGTGACGGTGAGGTTCTGCAGCAGGCCCACGCGTTCGATGCTGGCGGACAGCGCTTCGATGGACGGACCTGCCGTCTTGCGCACGTTGCGGCGCGACGGGCGCAGCCGCGACAGCGGCACGAGCAGCATTTGCTGCGAGGGCTGGGCGGGCACCTGCGGTGTGGGGATGGCTTGCAGGACCTGGACTTCGGGATGGGTGAGTGCGTTCATGGTGAAACTCCGGTGGGTGGGTGCGTGAGAAAAACGGGACGGTGCGCGGCGTTAGGGCCAAGCCCCGCGCGCCGCGCGCGGGGGGATGAAAAGGGGATCAGCCCTTGAGCTGGCGCAGGCCATCGGCCAGCAGCCACAGGGCGCGGTTCAGTCGAAGGTTCTGGTCGATGCCCTGCACGGGGCGGGTGCTCTGGCGGCGCCCGTTGGCGCTTCGGCCGGTCAGCCCGCCCTTGATCAGGTTCTCCTGGGTGCGGTTGAACACGCTCCACAGGTCGCGCCGGTCGTCGTCGTGGCGGCGCGGCATCAGGATTTGCGATTCGGTGACGGGCGGTGCCTTCTCGGCGTCGTCGTACTTTAGGGCCAGCGCGGCGCGCGCGAACACCTCGGATTCGCCCGTGTCCAGCGTCACGGCCTGCATGGCCTCGCGCGACTCTTGCGCCTGCCCGAAGCCCTGCAGCACCGTGTAGGCGCCCTCGATCACCTGCGCGGTCACGTCGCCCTTGTGCGGCACGCGCACGTCGGCCACGGTGTCGCCGCACACCAGACCGTTCTGGCAGACGAAACGGAACATGCCGGCCAGCATCTGGTAGCTGCTGGTGCCGTCGTGCGAGTTCAGCAGGATGATTTCGTTGGCCTCGCGACCGTTGATCTGGCTGGCGTGGCGAAGCCGGATCAGGTGCTTGGTGAACTCGCGCCGGTCGTCCTGACGCACGCCGGTCTGGCACACCATGAAAGGCTGGAAGCCCTCGCCGCGCAGTTCCTGCAGCACGGTGGCGGTGGGGATGTAGCTGTAGCGCTCGGAGCGGCTGCCGTGTGGCGCCTCGGCAAAGATGGATGGGGCCACGGCGCGGATCTGGTCATCCGACAGCGGGGACTCGGAACGCAGCACCGGCGAACGCGGTGCGAAACGGGAGGCAAGTTGCATGTCATTTCTCCAAATGAAGCTGGCTGTTGAAAACCCCCACCGGATTCCTAGATTCGGAGCCCTCTTCGGGTCTTCCGGTGGGGTCGGCGCAGAGACCTGGGCCGGCCCCGTTGCCACCGTCTTTCCTGAGTTCATCGCCCGCGACCACAGGAGCGCGCCGCTCGGTGCCGTCAAGGAGGCAAGCGCCAGGGCTGGTGCGGCCCGCAGGCGCAGCCGAGGACACGGCCTGGCGCGCCTTGACGGCACCGAGCGGTGGGCTACGGTCGCGCCAGTGGTGATGGACGAGGGAAGAGGGCGCCAGTGGCCCTTTGGCCGCAGATGGCGCCGACCCCACGCAAGCGCAGCGCGCAGGACCGGACGTGAGGCCGGGCCGAAGGCGTCAGCCGACCGGAGGGAAGGGAACGATGGAAGCCCGCCAGGGGCGAGACGTCGGAACCGCAGGGCCCGTGGGCTCGATGCGCAGCACGACAGCGCGGCCGGCCAACCCCCAATGGCCGGAGACGCCCAGTGACCGCGATCGCTCTACGATGACGGAATGCCTGAGAAAGACACTGCCCACTCCGACGACCCCCTGGATCAGATGCTCACCCGCTCTGATGCGCTGATGGAGCGACTGACCGAGCTGCTCGACGACGCCGAGTTCGATGGTTCTCCGCGAGGCGAAGCAGCCCTGGGCATGTGCGTGGTGGCCATGGAGCACGCGACAGCACTGCGCGCCCTGATGGCGCTGGGCCTGCCGACCTCGGCGGTTAGCCTGATGCGCCTGCAGTTCGAGGCACTGACCCGGGCCCTGTGGCTGATCTATGCCGCCAGCGACGCGGCCATCGAGAAGCTGTCGGCGCCGCTTACCATCGAAACCGAACAGGCCGCCAAGAACCTGCCCAGCGCAAAGGAAATGATCGATCAGATCGGCAAGCGGGTGGGGCAGGGCGTGCCCGCAGCGGCCCACGGGATGCTGACCCAGTTCAAGGACGTGTCCTGGAACGCCATGAACTCCTTCGTGCACGGCGGCATCCACCCGTTGCGGCGCAGCGCGGATGGTTTCCCCGTGCACCTGGCTCTGCAGGTGCTGCGCAACTCCAATGGTCTGAGCACCATGACCGGCATGACGATGGCCGTGCTCACTGGCGATGAATCCATCGTCAAGCCGATGAGCAAGATCCAGCCGGCGTTCGCCGACTGCCTGCCGGATCTGCTGAAGCCCTGAAAACCAGGGCGTCCGTGACGCCCTGGTGGCTGGTCAGACGACGATGCGTCCGGCCAGCCGCGCGTCTCGCGCGTAGGCGCTCAGCCGCTTTTCGGCGCGAAAGTGCAGATCGCGCTCAACCGGCAATCCGAGCCGACCACGCACGGTGGCCAGCTCCTGAAGACTGACCCAGCCTAGCTCGGGCGCACCCAAGCCCAGGTCGCACAAACCGAAAGCATGATCGCGGTCGTCCGGGTCGATCTCGGTCAGCAGCCAGGTTGCGCCAGCGTCGGGTGTGAACAGCTTGACCACGGGCGCCGGGTCGAAGTCAGGGTTCTGCAGCGTTTCGCGGCCATTGGCCAGCAGCAGCACGCGCTGCTCGTCGGTGATGAGTGCGTTCATGGTGAACTCCAGAAGGAATGCCGGGCGGGATTGCCCGCAGCCTCTGGGTCACGCCGCAGCGCAGCGGTCAAGGTTCGTAGACGGCCGCCCAGGCCGCCAGCGCATCACCGATGCGCGCCGACCTTGACGGCGAGAACGGCGTGGCACGCTGGGTGCAACAGCAAGCCAGCCCAATCCCACTTCCCTGATTCCCCAGGGGTAGGGCGCGTTCAGGGAATCTGGGGTTCCAGGCGACTCACCGAATCCAGCGAGACAGGCATCCCGTGCACGTCCTCAACCAGGTCCACATCTGACTTCGTCCCGAGCGCCACCACTTTTGCAGCAATGCGCGACTCCATCGAGGTTCGTGGCGCCACCACCAGAATGACGCAGCCGTCGCAAACCAGCTCGTGGTCGTCGGAAGCCTGCACGCGGAATTTCGCGCTTCGCTCCCCGAGCCGTTCAACCCAGCCCCGCAGCTTCAGGGTTGATCCTGGCGGGATCGGCCCCTTGTGCTCCAGTTCGATTGTCCGACCCACCACGACCTCCGAGTCGGCATCCACATGCCGCTGCATCTCTCGGATGCAGATGGACTCCACGACGGCAACCAGATACCCGGTCGCCAGGCATTCGATCAGACGTTGCGCATAGTCGCTCCCATGCGGGAGCCTGGAAAACAGCGCCCGGGCCGTCTGCTCCGGCGGCACGCTGTAGGTTTCTTCAAAGGAGATTTCGCTGATGCCTTGGTGGTTCATGGGTTGGAGAGATGGGTTGATGAAGCGCATTCGGTCCGAAACCCCGCGTTAAATCGGGGTGGCGGGAACAGCTTTCGATCCTCCTTTGGATCTATCGCGTCTTCAACCCAGCCAGGCGTTCTCCAGCGTAGCTGGCGCGATGCGGTTGTCCGTCCGAGGCAAACGGGGGGCACCGTCTCCGGCCTCGAAGCCATGAAGTGCTCGTGCCACTGTGCGGTGGCACGCTGTTGGGCAGGAAACGAAAATCCGGGAGCCGGTGTGGCTCCCGGTTGTGTTGGCTCAGATCAGCCCGCGTTCTGCGAAGGACAGAATCGTCGGTCCGGCCACGATCAGGTGATCGATGACCCGCACGTCCACCAGCGACAGCGCGCTCTTGAGGGTCTGGGTCAGATGCTCATCGGCCCGTGAGGGCTCGGCCACGCCCGACGGGTGGTTGTGGACCAGAACGATGGCCGCCGTGTTGTGTGCCATGGCTTCCTTGACCACCTCGCGCGGATAGACCGACGTTTGAGTCACGGTGCCGCGGAACATCTCCACGTACTCGATGACCCGGTGTTGGGCGTCCAGATGGATCACCGCGAACACCTCGTGCTCCAGCGTGCCCAGCTTGATGCGCAGGAAGTCGCGCACCGCCTGCGGCGACGACAGCATCTCGGTGCCGCGCAACTGGCCCGCCAGCACCCGCAACGCGGCCTGCAGCACTTCAGCCGGCTCGGCAGGACGGTAGCTGCCCGCGACATCGCGAACGAGCAGGGAAGAATCGATGGAAGACGTGAACGACAGGGAAGACAGCTGCGACATGATCGGCTCCGGTTTGGAATCGGGCGGGATTGCCCGGAACCGGCCACCCACGCCGCAGCGCAAGCGGTCAGGGGTCGGAGGCGAAGCCAGAGACGGCCGCCAGGACGCCAGCGTGCAAGGCACGCGCAGCCCTTGACGGCGAGAACGGCGTGGTAGGTTGAAAGGGCAAAGCAAGACCGCCACCCCCGCACACCACAACAGCCCCGGCAAGCGGAGTGCGCAGCGGCCACGCCGCGGAGACGTCAGGGATCGCAGCCGAATGGCCGCGACCCGGCACGGGGCGCGGGGCGCAGCTCGCAGAGCCCGACGGCGGGACGCCGGGACGTTGTATCAAGGTCGCACGACCCGGACATCCGTCGACGACCAGACTGTCACCGCCACTGGCACTGGCTTCGTTTGTCAACTTCACTCTGACTTGTGAGATAATGAATGTAGTCCGAGAATGTGTTTGCTTTTATACATATAAATCAACAGGTTAATTAAGTGATGGGCGAAATGAAGGAAGAGCAGTCAGATTTAGCCCAGATGGTTCGCCTGGCTCTGGCCGAGCAGACAGAAGACGTGCGCCTGTTCGCGGCGCGACTGGTCCGCAAGTACCGTGGGACGGCGCCCGACCTGGCCGAGCAACTCGAACTGTTCCTGAAGTCGAAGCCGGTACGCAGCGTCTCTCCCATGCGCAAGCTGTCGCCTCCGCCGTCGGCGACCCAAGCCCTGCCGGTCGATGACGAATCCCGCCTCTCGCTCCTGAAGGTGTTCAAAGACGAGCCGACGAAAGACGCGCCGCTGCTGTCCAGCGATGTCGAGGATGTCTTGGGGCAACTCATCGCCGAGCGCCGACAGAGTGAACGGCTGCGGGCCATGGGGCTGACGCCGACCCGCTCCGCCATCTTTGTGGGACCGCCCGGGGTTGGCAAGACGCTTACGGCACGCTGGCTCGCCGCGCAGTTGAAGGTGCCGCTGTACGTGCTCGACCTGACCGCCGTGATGAGTAGCCTGCTTGGCAAGAGCGGCGCCAACCTGCGGGCGGCCATCGACTTCGCCAAGCGCGATCCCTGCGTGCTGCTGCTGGACGAGATCGATGCCATCGCCAAGCGGCGCAGTGATGACAGCGACGTGGGCGAACTCAAGCGCCTGGTCACGGTGATCCTGCAGGAAGTCGACGAATGGCCCGCCAGCAGCGTATTGCTGGCGGCTACCAACCACCCTGAACTGATCGATCCAGCGCTGTGGCGCCGCTTCGACCTGGTGGTCCAGTTCAAGACGCCCGATGGGCAGGCCGTCAAGGAAGCTATCAAGCGTTTTCTGGGGCCGGACTACGCCCTTTTTGCCCGTTGGATCGACATCCTGGTGTTTGCATTCGCCGGGCACTCCTTCAGCGACATCGAGCGCGATGTGCAGCGTTTCCGGCGCGCCGTGGCCCTGGGTACGACCACCGACGCCGATCTGGTTGAGGACTTCATGAAGGCTCGCGCTTTGGCTCTCGACAGGCAGGGGCGTATCGACCTGGCAGTGATGCTGGCCAAGCAGACCCGCCTGTCCCAACACGCCGTCTCCGACATCACGGGCGTGAGCCGGGACACGATCCGCAAATACACCAACGATACGCCTGCGGCACGAAAGACCGCGCTCAGGAGAAAGGCTGACGCATGAGCCAAACCAATTTTTTGATCGGTCGTGGCGAACTGTTGACCCATGACATTGTCGGTCCGAGACGCATGCCCGGCAAGGCTGAGGTCTACACCTTCGCGCAGGCGCGGGAACAGTTGGTGCCCCAATTCCGCAGCGCTGCGAAGGCGCTCGACGAACTGTCTGCCGACGCCTGTCCGGGAGACTTCGCCGTGGCCCGGTTGATGATGAATCCCAGCTTCATTGCTCGCTCCTATTTCCCAACCGGCCTGTTGCGTAGCACGGGGCTGGAGTCCATCGGCAGCCGCACCGTCAAGGTCAAGCCGAAGGCTTGGACTCGCAAGGGGCAGCCACAAGAGACCACAACCACCGAACTGTTCGTCGCTGGCAAGCGCCAAGCCTTCCGTAAGCTCTCGCAGTGGACGGAAACTATCGACGTGCAGTCCGACGAGGGCGAAGACCTGACCCACATCGAACAGTTCGCCGCCTTCGCGCCAGCGGAGCGCATCGTGAGCCTAGGTGGCCCGAAGGATCGCTTTTTCGAGGTGGGCCTGCATCTGTTGCCTGACGAAGATCCTGGCCTGATTCAGCAGGCTTTCGTGAAGTTCGCCCAGCGGGAGGGCGTGAAGGTCCATAGTGAAGTCGATTTCGTCGCAGGCAACCTGTGGTTCGTGCCGGTCGAGGGAAAGCCGCGCGAAGTCGAGAGGCTGGCCAGTTTTGCCTTCGTCCGGGTGATCCGGCCGGTGCCCAAGCTGCGCGGCATCCGCCCGTTACAACGCAGCGGTGGGCCCTCGGTAGGGTGCAGCCTCCCCACCGAGCAGGCCCTGTCGTCTGAGCCTCGCGTCGCCATCCTGGACGGTGGCTTGCCGAAGCACCACCCAATCGGTCCCTGGCTGGGCTCGTACCGCAAGCTCGACGAGGACGCCGACGATGACCCGCATGGCCCGGAGCACGGCCTGGGCGTGACCTCGGCCGTGCTGTTCGGACCGATCCAGCCCAACGGAGCGGCCGGCAGGCCTTTCGCCCCGGTGGACCATTTGCGTGTGCTCGACCAGGAATCGGGTGGCGAAGACCCGCTGGAGCTGTATCGCACGCTCGGTCTCATCGAACAGGTTCTGCTGTCCCGCTCCTACGAGTTCATCAACCTGAGCCTGGGGCCGGACCTCGAAGTGGAGGATCAGGAGGTCCATGCTTGGACCTCCGTCATCGACGAACTGCTCAGCGATGGCGACACGCTCATGACCGTGGCCGTGGGCAACAACGGAGAACGCGACCGCGAGCTCGGCTACAGCCGGGTGCAGGTTCCGTCTGACTGCGTGAATGCGCTCGCGGTCGGCGCGGCCGATGACACCGGCGCGGACTGGGCTCGCGCGCCCTACAGCGCGATCGGGCCGGGCCGCAGCCCCGGCGTCGTCAAGCCGGATCTGATGGCCTTCGGCGGCAACCCGGCGGCCAAATACTTCCACGTCTTGGCCCCGAACGAGAAACCGGTGCTGACGCCACAGCTCGGCACCAGCTTCGCGGCGCCGTACCTGCTGCGCAGTGCGGTCGGTATCCGTGCGATCCTGGGCGGCAACCTGACGCCTCTCGCCATCAAAGCCTTGCTGGTCCATGCGGCTGATTCCGGCGAACATGACCCGATCGAAGTGGGCTGGGGAAAGATTCCCGAGGACACGCTCGACATCATCACGTGCCCGGATGGCGTGGCCAGGGTTGTCTATCAGGGGGAGCTCAAACCCAGCAAATACCTGCGCGCCAGCCTTCCGCTGCCCAAGGAGGGCCTGACGGGCAACGTCCGCCTAAAAGCCACGTTCTGCTATGCGTCGCCCACCGATCCGCAGGATGCCGCAGCCTACACCAAGGCTGGTCTCGAAGTCGTCTTCCGACCCAACGACGAAAAGATCAAGGACGGCAAGAGCAACGCGGAAACCAAGGGCTTTTTCGACCTGAAGAAGTTCGCCACCGAACAGGAACGCCGTTCGGATCAGGGCAAGTGGGAAACCGTTCTGCACGGGGCCAAGACCTTCCGTGGTTCCAGCCTCAATAACCCTGTGTTCGACATCCATTACAACGCCCGCGACGGTGGTGGCCGAGCCACAGGTCCTGAGAAGATTCGATACGCGCTGATCTTGTCGGTCGAGGCGCCGAAGCACGCCGATCTGTACAACGACATCCTGCGCGCATACGCCAAGACGCTGGTGCCGATCCAGCCGCAGGTGTCGTTGCCGATCCGCATTCGGTGATATCGAAGGTGGAATCCAAAGCAAGCTTGAAGCAGCGAGGACTAAGGAGCAAGGAGAAGACCGATGCCGGAGCCTTTGAAGAGCAAAGACAAGAATGGGGCGCCGTTCACGCGACCGCGGGAGATTGAGGCCTGCTTGGTAAGACTGGAGTCGCTCGATGCTGCTATACGCCTGCAGGCTTTCGCCATCACGTCGAGAAAAAGCGACGGCTATGTTCCGTCGGAAGCGATGACGTATTTCCTGCGGCGCGCCTGGGATGCTGGTGCCCAGAGCGAGTTCAAGCAGATCTTCGAACTGCTTATGAAACGCGTCGGGCAGTCCCTGTGTTCGACGATCTCCGACGCCCGTATGGCCGGGGCGCAGGGCATACGCGAAGAGGTCATGGGCCGATTCGCCGAGCGAATCGCCAAGGACTGCAACGGCCGCTTCGCCATGCTGGACTTCTTTGAGGTGCGGTTCGACCTGGCATTTTCCCGGTTCCGCAAGACTGTGCTGAGGCAGATCGGGCCGGCTGCGGTGGTCACCGTGCCGCTCTCCACCGACGGTGATGAAGGTCAGGACATTTCTCCTGAGGTCGAAGCAGCCGCAGCCGACTTCCTCGGAGGTGACCCCAAAAAAATTGACGACCCGGCTTTCCGGTTGGAGCTAGACGCTGCGATTGATGCATTACCAGATGATCAGAGACGGGTCGTGGGCTTGTTGCGACAAGGTTTCCAGACCCACTCAGAGGACCCCAACATGATGACTATCTCCAAGATGCTGAAGTGCGATGAGAGGACCGTAAGAAATCGCAAAGTCCGAGCGTACAAGACCTTGAGGGCCGCTCTTCAGGGGGACGTATGAGCACCTCAAAGCCCTTCCCCGCGGACGAGGAATCCGTGCTGATGGCGTTCTCCATGGAGCCCGACCATGGCCGGGAAACGCTCGAGCGCTACATCAGCGAGTACCCGCAGCATGCGACTGCGCTGATCGACTGTTCGATCGATCTGCGTCATCAGCCGCCAGCGGAAGATGTTTCGGCAGCCGAGGTGCCGGATAGTCTGGTGGACAAGGCCTGGCAACGGTTTGAGCGGGCTGTCCAGCAGCCCGCCGCGGAGGTGGTGAATCCGTTCGCCAAGCTCAATTCGAGCGGCTTCAAGTCGCTCGCGCGTAGCCTGGATGTCAGCAATCTCTTTCTGATGCGCGTGCGCGATCGAGCCATCAGCGCTGCAACCATTCCCGCCCGATTCGTCGAGAAGCTTGCTTCGGAGTTGGGCGCCACAGTGCAAGCTGTGGGCGCGTACCTGCAGGGCCCACCGGGGATGGTCTCCGGACATGCTTTTCGGTCCAGCGTGAAGCCGAGTGTGGGAGAACAGATCACATTCGACCAAGCGGTCGCGACTTCACAGCTCACGCCAGAACAGCAGGCGACGCTGAAGGCGTTGTCGGACTAAAGCGATGGACGCCACCGAGGCCGCTCGCCGGGAAGCAGAACGCCTGCACCGTGCGAACGTCGCGGCCGGTGGCGATCCGACCCAACCTCTGGAGTTTGCGCGTCGGGAAGCCACGAGTCGCAGCTTGGATTTGTATGCGCTGCAGGTAGGGGATACGCAACTAAAGGGAGGCAGAGCCACACTCGACAGCCAGGCTGGAAGCATCCTCTACGAGGATCGCGGATCGGACTTCGAACGCGCCTTCCTCATCGCACACGAACTCGGCCATGTCGTGCTGGAAGGTGGCGTGCTGGACGTGGTGACGGTGGACGTCGAGCCTGATCGATCGATGGAGGACGCTCCGGTCGGTGTCGATCGCGTTCTTGACTACGGGGCGCGCGAGCGGCGTGAGGTCAAGATGGACCTCTTCGCGCGAGAGTATCTGCTTCCGCGCCCTGTGCTGCGCGAGTTGCATGTCAACGAGGGGCTGAGCTCCCTCATGATCGCGACGCGCTTTGGCGCGCCGCTCGCCGTCGTGCAGCAACAGTTGCTGGATGCACTGCTGCTGCCACCGGCCGAAGAGCCGCACCCCGTAGGCACCGGCGCCGTGGCAGCTCCGCTCACCCCAGACCCCACGCAGGCTCAGGCGGCAGCACATCGTGGCTTGGCGTTTCAGCTGCAGGCAGGGCCGGGTACGGGCAAGACGCGGACGCTTGTTCGTCGCATCGAAGGGTTGCTTGCGGACGGCGTCGATCCCACTACGATCCTGGTACTCACCTTCTCCAACAAGGCGGCCAATGAACTGTGCGAGAGGATTGCCGCGAGCAATCCTCTCGCGGCGGTAGCGATGTGGATCGGCACATTCCACGCGTTTGGCCTAGACATCGTTCGCCGCTTCCACGACCGACTGGCGCAGCCGCCGGACCCGCGACTGATCGACCGGACGGAGGCAATTGAACTCCTGGAGGACGAGTTTCCGCGGCTCGACCTGAAGCACTATCGCAACCTCTGGGATCCGTCCCAGGACTTGAGCGACATGCTGAGCGCGATCTCGCGCGCCAAGGATGAGGTTGTCGATGCTGCGGGTTATCGCGCCCTCGCGCAGTCCATGGCGGTCCGAGCGGGAACCGACCAGGACGCCAAGGTCCGCGCCCAGAAGTGCCTGGAGGTTGCCACGCTCTTCGAAGCGTACGAACGGCTGCTGACCGGGCGCCAGCTGCTGGACTTCGGCGACCTGGTTGCGCTGCCGGTCCGTCTTGTCGAGGGTAGCGCCGAGGTAAGGGACGCCCTGCGTGCTCGCCATGAGCATGTGCTGGTAGATGAGTACCAAGATGTCAACCGCGCCTCGGTCCGGCTCCTGAAGGCCATCGTCGGCGACGGCCGCAACCTGTGGGTTGTCGGCGATGCACGCCAGTCCATCTACCGCTTCCGCGGCGCCTCTGCGACGAACATCGCGCGCTTTTCGATCGACTTCCCTGGCGCGCAGGCCGCACGGCTGGGCGTCAACTATCGCTCTGACGAGCGCATTGTCGATGTGTTCACCGAGTTCGCGCGTGGTATGCAAGCATCCGCCGGTGCTTTGCCGCTGAAGCTAAAGGCCGACCGCGGCACCAAGGGAGAACGGGTAGAGCTTCGCGTTGCTGACTCGGCTGACGACGAAATCTCCGCGCTTGCCGCGTCGATTTCAGCCCTGCGTGAGCAGGGCATTGCCTACGGTGGCCAGGCGGTTCTGTGCGCGTCCAACGCGCGCCTGAACGCCATTGCCGAAGGTCTTGAAGCCAGAGGCATTCCCGCGCTGCACCTTGGAAGCCTGTTCGAGAGGCCGGAAATCAAGGATCTCCTGGCCTTGCTGTCGCTTGCGTCCGACCCACGGGCGGCCGCGATGGTGCGCGTGGCAACCACGGCCTGGTATCAAATGCCGCTGCAGGATGTCATGCGGGTCATCGAGCACCTGCGAGCGGCGAATCCAGCCTCGATGGCATGGTTGGCCATGCATGCCGAGGTGGACGGCCTGGCAGAGGGCACTCGGGAAGCACTCTCGCGCTTGTCCACGCTTTTCGCGGGCGTGAGCGCATCGACGAACCCCTGGACTCTGCTAGCCGGATGGACGATCGACAGTCTCGGACTCGCGAAGACGCTTTATCAGGCTGGTGATGCGCAGAGCCGCATGCAAGGTCTGGCCATCTGGCAGTTCCTGAACTTCTGTCGCCGGCAGCCCAGAGGGCAGGGCGTGCCAGTGCTTCGGCTGCTTGATCGCATCCGACGCCTGGTGCTGCTCTCGGAGGATCGTGGACTGAGCCAGCTGCCCCGCAGCGCCGAGAACATCGACGCTGTGCGCTTGATGACCATCCACGGAAGCAAGGGGCTGGAGTTCGATGTCGTTCATCTGCCTGGCATGGTGACGTCCGGCCTGCCGCGCAACGACGTGCCGCCGCGTTGTCTTCCACCGGATGGTCTGATCCACGGTTCGGAGGGGTTGACCGGTATCGAGGCGGTGAAGGCCGGCCACGACGAGGAAGAAGAGTGCTTGTTCTTCGTCGCACTCTCGCGAGCGCGCGACAGGCTGCAGCTGTATGCCTACGCCAGGCAGGCTGATGGGCGTGCCCGTAGCCCCTCCAGGTTCGTCGCTCCGATCGACCGATTCCTTGTTCGTCCGGTCCCGGTGCCGTTGCGAGCCGGCCCGACATCGACGAGCGTGCCGCTATCCATCACATGGCAAGGGCGTCCTCAATGGACCGACATCCAGGTCAACCTCTTCGAGCGTTGCCCGCGCCGCTTCCTGTACACGCACGTGCTGAGGCTGGGCGGTCGGCGAACCGAAACGGCGTTCATGAAGATGCACAACGTCGTGAGCGATGTGTTCGAGTGGCTGAAGCGCGAGCACGAGACGACGAGCCCCACAGTCGATGAGTTGGCGGCGCGCTTCGAGGAGGCGTGGCGCTCCAAGGGAGTGGCGGAGCATGGTTACGCGGAAGACTACCGGCGCATCGGCAGACGGCTCGTCGACTTTCTCATCGAGAGCCGCAGCCGCGGGGTGCCCGCGCCAGCACCTCCGATCTCGTTGGGTTGGGCGGAGGGCGAGATCCTGGTCAGTCCCGATGGCGTAGCCCGCGAAGATGGGGGACGCGTCACGGTGCGACGCGTCAAGACGGGCAAGCAGCGCTCGAACGCCTTCGATGACATCGAATACACGGTTCTTCACCTTGCCGCCGTTCAAGCCTTCGGTCCGGGCGCGCAGGTCGAGGTGACCTACCTGACCAGCGAAACCATCCAGCCGATGGAAATCACGTCGCGCAAGCTGGAGTCCAGGCGCGAGAAGCTGCAATCCTTCCTTCAGGCGATGCAGGCCGGGCAGTTCCCGGCGAAGCCCGAGGCGCGCAGCTGTCCGCGCTGCCCGAGCTTCTTCCTCTGCGGCGACTTGCCCGGAGGGGCGTGGGTGCAAGAAAAACTTTGACCGGCCTTTCCGGTCTGGCGCTGGGCTGCGATTGACTGAGTAAGGGGGCCAGAAAGCCTGCAATCCCGCAGGTGATGGCTCCCCAAGAAAGGCAATCAAATGCAAACCCAAACCCACAGCGGCGATGACCGCCCCGATGTCGAAGATGTCGCGGCGGCGATCCGCGAAGGCCGCAGCCTGCGCCCGGCGGCGCTCTACCGGATCGTTGTCCTGGACGACCAGCTCCACGAGCGCAACGTCGACCTCGCCGATCCGGTGCCGACCGCGCGCCAGATCCTCCAGGCCGCCGGCGCGCGCCCGGTCGATGAGCACAGCGTCTATGCGATCCTGACCTCCGGCGAGTTCGAGGACCTGCGTCTGGATGAAACCTACGATCTGCGCGGCCGCGGCGCGGAGCGCTTCGTCATCTTCCAGACCGACCGCGCGTTCAAGTTCACGATCGACGACAGGCAGCTCGAATGGGGCAAGCCCAGCATCAGCGGACGCGTGCTCAAGGCGCTGGCCGGCGTCCCGCCGGAGACCTACGACGTCTACCTCGAAGTGCGCGGCGGGGGCCAGGACATCCTGATCCGCGACGGCGACCTGATTGATCTGGGTAAGCCGGGCATCGAGCGCTTCATCACGCTGATCCGCGACACCACGGAGGGGCTGCTCGCGCTGCCCGATGCGGACGAGCGCTATCTGAGCAGCCACGGCGTGGTCTTCGAGATGGTGAGCGACGGTGCGCACACGGGCGTCATCTTCAAGCAGTTGCCGCTGCCCGTCGGAAAGTTCAACCACCCCGCGGCCGACGTGCTCGTTCTCCTGCCGCCCGGCTATCCCGATGTCGCGCCGGACATGTTCTATTGCGACCCCTGGCTGACGCTGCAAGGCGTGGGGCGCTACCCGACCTGCGCCGACCAGGCCCACGCGTTCCAGGGCCGCAGCTGGCAGCGCTGGTCGCGCCACAACACGGCGTGGCGCCCGGGCATCGACGGCCTGCACACCATGCTCAAGCGCATTGAGCACGCCCTGGCGGAGGCGAAGTGATGTCGCCGGCCGTTCTGGATATCGTCCTGCTGGAGCCGCACGAGACGGCCCTGCGCTTGTTGCTGCAAAGGGAGAACGGGGCCGAGGCATCCGCCTATGTGCTGTTCGGCAAGGCCGACATCGCGGCAGACCCTTGGTCGGGCCTGCCTCGCACCAGGCTGATCTCGCACGAGGTCATTCCCGTCGCGGCCGATGAGATGGTTTCGGCATCGCCGGTCCACGTCACATGGTCCACCCGCGGCTTCATGCGCGTTCTCGGCGTCGCGAAGGAACGCGGCTTGGTCGCGGGCCTGGTGCACACGCATCCGAACGCGGCAGCGTTCTTCTCCGACCAGGATGACCGAAACGAGGCGGAGCTCGCCCGGACGACGTTCAACAAGGGCGTTTCCGGCCTGGCCAGCATGGTGTTCGGCCGCGATGACGGTATGGCGGGTAGGCTCTGGATCGCACCTGGCGAGACGGTCACGGCATCCTCGATCTCGCTGGTAGGCAGCCAGATCAAGATCGCGCGCACGGTGGCTGCAGCTGACGAAGACCAATTCCTGGCGCGGCAGGCCGCGCTCTTCGGCCGAGGGTTCAATCCGGTCGTGCGCGGGCTGCGGGTCGGCGTAGTAGGGAGCGGCGGAACGGGCAGTGCTGTCGCGATGCTGCTGGCGCGACTGGGCGTTGGCTTTCTGGGGCTGATGGACAAAGACACCATCGATGTCTCCAACCTCAACCGCGTGCATGGCTCGCGCGCCGCAGATGTGGCCGCCGGTCTGGCCAAGGTGGACATCCTCGCGCGCGAGATTCGCGCGGCAGACCTGGGCACGCAGGTCGTCACCAAGAAGGAGTGGGTCGGCCATCCCGATATGCGCGATCTGCTGCGCTCCTGCGATGTGCTGTTCGGTTGTACCGACGACCATCAGGGGCGTCTGATGCTCAACCGCCTGGCGCACTACTACGGCATCCCACTGATCGATGTGGGCCTGCGCATGCGCGCGGCACGCAGCGGCGCGGACTACGACATGACGGGCCGCGTGTCGACGATTCGCCCTGGCAACCCTTGTCTCATGTGTCTGGGTGTGGCCGATCCGCGCCGCGCTGCGGTCGAAGGGCTCCGACGCAGCGACCCGGCCGAGTTCGAGCGGCGTAAGGCGGAGGCCTATGTGGATGGCGGCGGCGACCCCGCGCCCGCCGTGGTCACGTTCACCACGGCCATCGCCTGCACAGCCGTCGATGAGCTCATTCAGGGCCTGACCAGTTTTCGCGGCCCCCAGGGCATGACGCACAACAGGATTCGCCGCTTCGACCGCATGGAGGATCGCGCCATGACCTGCCGGCCTGTCGCCTCTTGCCCGGTTTGTGCCAGCCAGGCGAGCTGGGGGCGTGGCGATGTCAATCCATTTCTTGGCGTGATCGGCTAACCATGAAGCGGCTTATCGCGCGCGCGCTGCGCAGGTTCGGGTGGCTGCACTACGACCTGCTCGTTTCACCGGTCACGCAGCATCCGGGCAAGAGTCCGGTGCCGCCTGGCGAGCTGTGGCTGGTCATTGACAGCGGCGTCAAGAAATGGGCTTGCATGAGCTGCCCGGGAGGTTGTGGGGTGCAGATCTCGCTTTCGCTCAACCCGGATCGACGGCCCCGGTGGTCGGTCGAAACCGACTTCTGGGGCAGGCCGACGCTCTTCCCCTCGGTTCAGGGGTCTCCTCGTTTTCAGTGCAATAAGTGACGGTACGAAAAGCTAGCACTGGCG